>JAQVAJ010000168.1 GCA_028690885.1 Clostridia bacterium | reverse complement strand
CTCTATTACCAAGCAGTGTAAATATATACAGCTCAGGCACAGTAAGCATACAGAACAATCAGCTTACTGGTAATCCGGATGTATTTAAGATAGGCCCGGTTAATCTTCCTGAAGAGTATATGACTGAAGAAAGTATTGAAGTCATGGAAGAGGTTTTTTCAAGAATATATACAATAATCCCTGGTCTTGAGATTTATTCACTAGGCAGTGATGCAAACGGAAACTTTGTTTTTGACGGACTCATACCTCAAACCGTTAATGCAATACCAAAATATTGATGAGATATTTAAAAATTAACGGGGAAAAGAAAAAAATACCACCTTTCCCCCACCATAAATTTTATGTATACTGTTCAAGAAAATTCTTTATGGCAAGAAGCATTCTTGATCATATGACTATGAACAGGTTTATAACAATCAAAGAACTTATAAACGGTTGGAGGTATAAGACATTTATACCAAGAGTTTTGTTAATCGATCCGACATCAGCATGTAATTTAAAATGTAAAGGCTGCTGGGCTTCTGATTACAGCAGAACAGATCATCTATCATATGAGAAACTTGATGATATAATCACTGAGGCACGAAAATTGGGCATCGGTGATGTGCTGATGACAGGCGGTGAACCCCTAATGCGAAAGGATGATATCATAAAGTTATGTGATAAGCATCGAAGGACAACTTTTGCAGCTTTTACTAATGCTACTATGATTGATGAGAAATTTGCTGACGAAATGGTTCGTTTAGGAAATCTTAACATGTTTTTAAGTATTGAAGGCACAAAGGAAGAAACTGACTTTCGAAGAGGTCAGGGTGTTTACGATAAAGTTATAAAAGCAATGGATATACTTAAAAGCAGAGATATCGGCTTCGCGTTTTCTGCATGCTATCACAGCAAAAACTACAAGACTATTGCGTCTGATGAATTTTTAGATTATATGAGAGAAAAAGGCTGTTGGTTCGGCTGGTTATTCAATTATGTTCCTGTAGGAAGTGATGCTGATCTTGAATTAACATGTAATGCTGAACAAAGAGCATATGTACAGCAGAAAATTTCTGATTACTGTATAAAAAATGAATATACTATTGTGGATTTCTGGAATAATGGTCATTTAGCTTTTGGTTGTTTAGCAGCAGGTAACGGATTTATACATATAAACTCCAAAGGCGATGTAGAACCATGCGCATTCTGTCATTATTCAGATTCAAACATACATGAAGTTTCATTACTTGATGCGCTCAGATCTCCTTTCTTTACTGCTTTTAGAAAATCCCAGCCGTTCTCTAACAATCCATTAAGAGCCTGCCCATTAGTGGATGTACCAGAAGGTATAGTTAATGTGGTAAAAGAAGGCAATGCTCATTCTACGCATTTTAACAATCCTGAATCTGCTGAAACACTTGCACAGAAAAACTATAAAAGAGCTGAGCAGTGGAAGATTAAAGCTGAGGAATTATTTAAAAATATGCCCCCACACAATCAGAAAAATTTCCCTGTTTTCTTAAAATATCACAGGTTCAAAAAAAGAACCTCAGATGAAAGAAGAAAAAATCAAAATGTTTGATTATTCAGTTGTTAGAAACAATGAGAGGTATCCATGGGTCGTATTTATACATGGATTCGGTGGAAGCAATATAACATGGAAAGGTCAGATTGAAGCATATTCAAAATATTTTAATCTTCTTCTTTTAAATCTTCATAGCAATTCTGCAAAATTATTCAAACTAGATATACAATCAATAAGTTCAAACATATATGAATCTCTTTGCTATGAGAATATAGAAAAAGCCTTTTTTGTCAGTATGTCGTCTGGTTCATTGGTAGCATTGGCATACGCTTCGTGTTATCCTGATTCAGTATTAGGAATGATTATGGCTGGCGGAATGATACATTTTAATGTATTAACAAAAACCTTGCTCTATCTTGCAAGAAAACTGAAAAATGTCATACCTTACCTTACTTTGTATAAATTTTTCGCTCATATAATCATGCCTGGAAAAAATCACATGAAATCAAGAGAGATTTTCGTAAGAGAATCGGATAAACTTGGTCATGTGGAATTTGCCAAGTGGGTAGATATATTACCAGTTCTAATTGATAATAGGCAGATTCTTAATAAGATAAATATAAACAATCCTCCAATTCCGTTTATATATATAATGGGAAAACAAGACCATCTATTTAAAAATCCAATTCAGAAGGATATTTCATTACTTAAAAACGCAAAAGTTCATATTATTAATAATTGTGGTCATGTTTGCACAATAGAAAAAACTGATGAATTTAACCAAATTTCAATAACCTACCTGCTGGATGAATTAGATATAATAAAAATTAATAATAATCAAAAACCATTATACAAGGAGGAATTATTATGAAAGATATAATATTCTGTACAAGAAGCAATAACGACCTGATTAAGGCATTGAAACATAGTGGATATAAACCGAAAATATCTAAAAATCCAGAGTATGCGATCAAAAACGCAGATTATGGTTCAAGTATTCTCTTTTTAGCTGACGATTACCCTACAGCTACTTTTGAATTATCTAAATCCATTATTGATAAAATCAGAAGCAAGAAAATAAAAGCATATGTAGAATACCCATTATCCATTAATGATATAAAAACAGAAGAACCTAAAACCATAAAATATGAAAGAGCAATAATACAAAATGATTTTTTCTCATCTAATCCAGCTAAAAACAGCATATGCTATATAAATGGATGCTGGTACAGATACTCTGACATGATTACTGATACATCAATAAGTCTAGCAAAAGCTGCCGGTTATGATTCTTTAGCATATGATATGCCAAAAGAATCCATACCTGTATTAGGTTACTTGAATGGAAATAAGGACATCTTAATATGTACAACAAGTTTATCTGGCTTTATAAAAGGAAGATATTCTCCATATTTGCGATGGATTGGAATATGGGAAGGAATATTAAAGCATTTAGGTCTTAACATTGAACTTTCCTGGCAAAGTGATATTGAATTTATGCATAAAAGTGATGCTCATGTTACCAAAAAAGACTACATTTCAGCATTCAGAAAAAACTGTATATGGTCATATAATAATATACTTACAAAAATGGAGGATAGTTATTTTGCTATTGAAGGTTACCAATCAGACATCACATACGATGGCCGACAGTTCTTAAGATTGTCTAATAGAGGAGATTGCAACCTGGAAACAGCAATGCAGTTTGGACTATATGCCAGTTATACAAATAATCCTGAATATGAAAAAATTGCTAAAAACATGGCTACAAACATATTTACTCTTCCTTCTTTTGCTAATATGGACCCTTCATCTTCAATGTACGGGCTTACAAACTGGTATGCCAATGGAAAAGCTTTCTATGGTGATGATAATGCAAGAGTGATGTTATCTTCTTTAATATTAAGAAATACATTAGGTTTCAAAGATTTGGATGAATATATCTTGAAATGTGTTTTTGGAAATTTACGAACAACCGGTAAGTTAGGCTTCAGAAGAATGCGATTAGATGATGGAAGGTTCAAAGATATGATATGGAAGGATTACTATAACGAAGACTTTATCCATCTTGCTCCTCATTATCAGTCGTATCTATGGGCTGTCTATCTATGGGCATATAAGATGACTGGCGTAGAGGAATTATACACGAAATCTTTAAAAGCAATCGAAATCACTATGGATGCATTTCCTGATGAATTAATATGGACAAACAGCCTTACTGCTGAAATAGCAAGAATGATTCTTCCATTATGTATTTTATACAAAGTAACAAATAAAGAAGAACACAAAAAATGGCTGGAAAAAGCAGTATATGGAATAATAGAGTATCAGCAGCCATGCGGAGCTATACGGGATGGATTCAAGGATGTAAGCAAAGGAAGATATCCACCACCTAAAACCAATGAAGACTATGGCACAACGGAAGCATCGTTAATACAGAACAATTCTGATCCTGCAACTGACCTTATGTATACTGCAAACTGGGCATTTATAGGCTTACATGAAGCTTCATTAATACTTAAAGACAAAAAAATTGATACCGCTTGTACACTATTAGCTGATTTTTTAACTAAAATTCAGATAAAGAGTACTAAACAGCCTTATCTTGACGGAGCATGGATGAGAGGTTTTGATTATTCAAAATGGGAGTATTACAGTTCAGCTGCTGATATAGGCTGGGGTGCTACCTGTGTTGAAAGCGGATGGAGTAATGCCTGGATAGCATCTATACTTTATTTAAGAGCAAATAAAAAACCTGTTTTCACAGGTTCTTTCGAAAATGAGCTTTCTGATAAAGCTAAAAGAATTTATAAAGAAATGATTACGGATCAGTTATAAATACTCTAATATCTTATCAGTAATCTGATTCGTAGTTAAATCTCCTCCAATATCTTTTGTAAAAAAACCATTTTTAAGGGTCTTTTCAACTGCATTATCAATTTTCTTGGCTAGATTATCAAGATTAAATGAATAAGACAGCATCATTGATACTGATAAGACTGT
>JAQVAJ010000167.1 GCA_028690885.1 Clostridia bacterium | reverse complement strand
GAAGCACAGCTCCTGCAACTATAAGGATGCCAGCGGTTATGAGTACCGCTATTCTACCTTTTACTTTGTCTTTTTCCATTATTCACCTCTTGATTTAATGAAATAAATGCGCGGATGACAGCTTCTTCCGTTTGTCTAAAAATATTGTTTTGCTTAGATTTACTAAATGGTATCATGTTACTCTTTTTATGTCAATAAATAGCATAAAATGTTCATTTAAATTTCACATTTATATTACATCAGGCAGACTGAACACAGTCAGCCTGATGTATCCATGAGTCAGTTACTATGAAGGATAATAAATCTCGAAAGAATGAGAACCGGAAAATAAGTACATGTAATGCACCATATATCCTTTCTATTACAGTGATAATAAAAGATTTATTTGCGAATAATAAATAAAAATTGTCTAGCAATTTATGCTATTTATCTTCAAAAACAATATTCTCAAACACATCATTCTTTTGTATATCAGGACCAACAAGGCTTCTGTATAACCCGAACCATCTGCAGTCATACTGGCTCTCTCCCTGTCTTACTGCAAATGACCATATATGCTGGCTTTTATGACAATCATAACCTTTTACCGCCATTTCAAAAGCTGTAAAGCCATTAAATTTTTCTAGTGGCATATCCCAGTTCATTAAAATCTTGTTATCTTCAAATAAATGAAGATACAGTTTGGGAGTATCCCACAAACCATATTTTTCATATGATGATATATATTTAGTATCATCTGCAGCATATTCCACTGCTAAAGTAAGCCCGTATGCGTTCAGCATATGGGCTCCATGACCATACTCGCCTTTTAAATCGTGTCCTATTACCACTTCAGGCTTAAATCTTCTTAAAAGCTCAACCTGATAATCCAGTACATCTTCGAGAGGATATATAGTTTTCGCATGCTCCAAACTTGGTGAATACAGATCATCAAATTCTCCGATTATCGGATATGCAGTCATTCCGACAGTCCATAATCCGTTTAAAAGCTCATGAGGCCTGTATGGTTCATTCCAGTGGTTTACAAGATATGCTACTTGAACCTTGTATCCGAGTTCCCCTCCATAATATGGCATCATACCTCCAAAGTATAAATGCTCATCATCAGCATGAGTAGATAATAACAGCATGTCAGCATCCTCGTATGGCATATCCCATGTCTGAACCCATTTTGGAAGGTTTCCGTATGTGAAAATATAGACATCACATATTATGGCTGAATTGTTTGTTAATTCGATACTTGCTCTTTTTGAACTATTAGAAAGCTCTATATATTCATGAATAAAGCCATTCTTGCCGCCTGTGACTTTCTCATCATTGGCTATAAGGGTCCATTCTCCTGGTATCCTGTCCCATACTATATACAAAGAGTGTATCTGCTCTGAAGCAGATATATTTATTACTGAGCCTTTGTTCAGAGTATATTTAGTGTAATGGTTGTCATCAGAAAGCTTTTCAGAATAATGCCCGTCAATATCAATATATACCTTCTTGGTTATATCTTCTGCGTCAGGTTTTATTTCTTCAGTAGGTTCAACAGGTTCTTCGCTCTGTATCGGTGTCTGCTCAGGTGTCTGTTGCGGTGTTTCAGATGGTGTTTCTGTTTCAGGTATAGCAGATATTGAAGGAGAAGGTTTATTCGTCTCACTTGGAGTAATTACCGGTTTATTACAGCCGCTTAGCATAAACATCGTAACTGCTATCATAATCAATATCGGGAACTTAAAAGTTTTCTTATGCATCAAATAACTATACCTTTCGTTATCTTATGATATATCAGGTTAATACTTGTTACAACATTGTATTGGAAAATGATTGGTTTGTGAATATAATATATGAAGACATGTTGTAAGGGGGCATAATGACAGACAAAAGAAGCATCGTAAAAAAAGCAACTTCAGCTATATTGAAAGCTCTGGCAGTGTTTCTCACTACTTTGGCTTTAATAGTTGTAGCTTTGTTAGGGGTAATATATGTTCTGGTAAAGGGTCCTTCCCCTACTGCCCAGAAACTATTCGTACTATCAGTAAGGGAAACAAGCGCTATAGGTTTTCTTGCAAATATATATCTGTCTGATGAAGAACTTGCCAAGCTTACGGTATCAGAAATAGTAAAGGAACCAAGTGAAAAAACTGATACTTCACTTATTGAGATTCCTACTCCTACTCCTTCTACACAGCCAAATGACAGTGAAACAGATATTCCTGAAATAACTGAAGAGGAAAAAGATATTGAGGTTGTCAGAATATCGGGAAGCCTTTATGAAGGAGTCATGCTTATTGTCAAAGACCCATTAAGATTATTTGTCGGGACTCCTGATGAACTTGGCGGTAAAGGACTGAAGCTTGATGAGATGGTTGAAAAATACGATGCAGTAGCAGGTATTAATGCAGGGGGTTTCTATGATCCTTTTGGAGGCGGACATGAAGGCACTCCTGACGGTATGGTTATATGTAATGGCGAAGTAGTCTGGGGCGAACCTGATATTAAACTAAATGTAGCAGGTTTTGATGATACAGGTATATTGCATGTCGGTATGATGACAACAAAAGAAGCAATGGATGCCAAAATTCAATGGGCGGTAAGTTTCGGACCTGCTTTGATAATAAATGGAAAAGTTCAGAGTTTTGAGTCAGACCTTATAAGCGGTCTAAACCCCAGAACTGCAATCGGACAACGTATTGATGGAGCTGTCTTAATGCTGGTGGTTGACGGAAGGCGTATGAATTCATTAGGCGCTACATATGGGGATTTGGCGGATATCATGCTGGATTTTGGAGCAGTCAATGCTTCAAATCTGGATGGTGGTTCTTCTACACTAATGATATATGAAGGTGAAGTAATGAATGTCTGCGCATCAGTAACAGGGCCCAGAGCTCTGCCTACTACATTTTTAGTAAGGTGATTTATGGAAAAAAAAGCAGTTATATATAACAGGAAGACAAAAAAACAAAAAAAGAAATTCATAAAAGGCCTAGCGATATATTCCGCATGCTTTATTGTAGTCATTCTTATCGGCTTAGCTCTTTTCTGGCAATACATGAAATCATATGAATTATCCAGACCAGAAAACTTTATGAATGAATTTGTTAAAACAGTTGATGATAACACAATAAGAACAATGATGACTGAGAATGAAAAGATTGAAGCATCAGAGTTTGAAGATATAAACACAATTTATGATCAATTGTTTTTTTCAAATCTCAAAAATGAAGAATATAAATACCGCAAGATGCCCGGCCAATATACAGACACACTGCCTGTCTATATCATATATACAGACTCTGCTGATTTATGTAAAGTTGTACTGACAAGTAAAGGTGATAATACTGCAAAATTCGGATTTAATCTATGGCAGGCAGACACCTTTACTGTTCTTGATTCCGTACTTAATCCTGAGCAGAAGACTTTAAGTATAACAGTGCCAAAATTGGCTGATGTTTATGTTAATGATATAGAAGTGAGTGATTCATATGTTACCGATAGTTCAGTTGCTTATTCAGGCTATGAAGATGTACTACAGCCCTTTGATGAGAGACCTACAGGGAAAAGGTATGAGATACCAGGAATTTACTTAGAAGCTGATATACTTGTAAAGGACTATAAAGGTATAACCTTAGAACTAAACAGAGCTGGTAATGAATATGTTTATCCCTTAGTTATCAAAGAAACGCTTTCATATAATATAACTGCTCCTAAAGAAGCAAAGGTATATATAAACGGCATATTGCTTACAGCAGAGTATATTGAAAACAGTGAAGAATATTATGCCGGCTTTGACAACTTAGTCACATATACACAAATACCTCCACTAAACAGATATCTCGTTGAGAATCTATACAGTGAGCCTAATATTGAGTGTTATGGAGAAGATGGTCTTACGTTAGAAAAAATCGAAGCATCAGATAAGAAGAATATCATTTACCATTACTCTGAGTCAGAGAAACTTAAAGCAGATTATGAACAGTATGCTCTGGGTTTTGCAAAAGTATATATTAATTTCACTACTAATGCCACAGGTGATATATGGGGATACTTCCCAACTCTAAACGCTTATCTGATTCAAGACAGCGTTTTACAAACCAGATTGAAGTCGGCGATTCCAAGCCTTTACTGGGTAATGGGTTCGACTTTAGAGTACAACTACCTTAATGTTACTGATTTCAGACCAATAAGTGAAACATGTTTCACCTGCCAGATGAGTTTCAGCGCGACACAAAAAACATATTATGAAACTAAAACTTTGGAAGATTCGTTTGAGCTGGTATTTATGCTGTATAATAACAAATGGCGAGTAGCTGATATGTTATCAGAATAAGCAAGGAGAGATATATCATGACATTTAAAGATAACGGCCTTAAAATAACCGTAGTCCTGCCATCATTAAAACCAACACAGAAACTTGTTTCGACAGTAACAGGATTAATCGAAGAAGGATTTTCAGATATTATTATAGTTAATGATGGAAGCAGTTCTGATTATGACAAGGTTTTCAGTGAAGTATCTTCTTTGGAGCAGTGCACATTATTAAAGCATGATATAAATAAAGGAAA
>JAQVAJ010000166.1 GCA_028690885.1 Clostridia bacterium | reverse complement strand
ATATGGGTGTCCTTTTATTTTCTTAAAAAGGCTCATTCGGTTAAACATCAAAACAATAATAAATTTAAATTGGAGGAAACAACGATGTTTTAAGAATATGGGAATAAGCCATATAAAAATACAGCAAGAATAACAGCAGTACATAAACAAAGATACGAAATTGAATACAATGGTGAAACATGTTTCGCAAAGCTTAAAAGCTCAGAGTATTATTCACCAGACAAATATGCAGATTTTCCGACAGTGGGAGACTATGTGGAAATATTTACAGTACCTAACTCTGACTGCATGATAACCAAGACGCATCCTAGGAAATCATTCTTCTCCAGAAGAGACCCTTCATCTGCTGGTCACTCTGACCAGATAGTTGCAGCGAATTTTGATTATGTTTTCATTTTAATGTCTCTTAATATGGATTTTAATTTAAGACGTCTGGAGCGCTATCTTACCGCATCATGGAATAGCAATGCCCTACCTGTCGTTTTGTTAACAAAAGCTGACTTATGTGAAGATTTTGATGACATGTTATTACAGGTTGAACAGATTGCAGCTGGTGTAGACATCATACCGATAAGTTCCTACACTGGTTATGGTCTGGAAGAATTGGATAAATTTCTTCGTCCTGATGTAACAATAGTCTTTTTAGGATCTTCCGGTACAGGTAAATCGACCTTAGTGAACGCATTAGCAAAGCAGCAGATAATGGAAGTTAAAAATATCCGTGAGGATGATTCAAAAGGCAGACATACTACAAGCCATCGCCAGATGATAAGGCTTAATAGCGGAGCATGTGTAATCGATACCCCAGGCATGAGAGAACTCGGAATATGGTATGCAGGGGAAGGATTAAGTGAGACATTTTCTGATATACTTCCTCTTTTAGGAAAATGCAAGTTTTCTGACTGCGCGCACAAGACCGAACCTGGTTGTGCAATAAAAGAAGCTATCAAAGAGGGTATTATTACACAGGAAAGATGGAACAGTTATCTGAAGCTTAAAAAAGAAGCCCGCTTTGCTGAAGACTATGAAAGTGCAATAAGAGAAAAGGAAGCATTCTTTAAAAGCATTGCAATCAAGAGCAAACGTTTAAATAAAAGAAGATATTAAAATTAAAAAGAAATATACAAGGAAACGAATACAGATGAGTATTCGTTTCCTTTATATGCAATACTTAATTTGTTAACTGTTTATATTTTTTACTTCAATCAGCACCAATGTTCTGCTTAAATAAACTTACTCAGAAGACAGTATTTTATATATATCTTCCTTTTCAAAGTCCTCAACAATCATGTTAGTACCCATCTTGATATGAAGCTGTTTCTGATAATGCATGTTTTCAGACAATCTGCTAATTGTAAAAGAGTTCATATCAACTCCAGCCTTAATCTCTGATCTTCCATCCCCTACTACTAAGGTGTTTTCTCCCTTTACTCCATATCTTTCTAAAAGACTATTCATAATCACGTTTTTAGGAATTTTATCTGTCCAAGTGGATCCAATTATATCCTCAATAAGCTTATCTGGGCCTATTTTGTAACCTAATGTTTCAACTTCCTCAAACATACCCATTCCCTTTTGCACTACTGCTCCTGTAACAAAATAGTTCTTAACTCCATTATCCTTTAAGTATTTTAAAAATTTGAAAGAACCTTTAATTCTAAAACTTTCAGGATCTTTTCTTGCAAGAACAAGGTTTTTATCTCTACAGTAACCATTTAATACTCTTTCGTAATATTTGAATAATCTGGGTGTATTACTTTCAAGCATTTTTATCATCTCTTCAGTTTCAGCAAGATAGTCGAGTTCTTCTTTGCCTTCCCATATGAGTTTTATCTTTTCACTGTTCACTGCCATATCGCATTTAATTATAATGGTTTTTTCTTCAACAGCTCTTCTTATTGCCCATTCCATCTGAGTTAAAGCAGAAAGTCCGGCAGATTCTACACAGAATCTGTCTGTTTCAGGCAGAGGCTTTGTGCCAGCATTGATAACAAGCCTTTTTACATTCTCATCGCTGTCATATCCTTGTTCCAAACCATTTTCTATTACATCATTTAGAACAATACTCATTACCGAAGGCCAGTCCCTTATAAGGGAGTGTGTCCCGTCGATATCGTGAAAAGCATAAGTTATCAGCCTTTTTTTAAAAGGCGTGATAACTAATGGTGAATTCATATAAATTGTTTGAATCATATTATTTAGGTTCCGTACATAAACCTACAAGCTCGTCCAAATCACATGTTGCCATACGTATTATCGCATCTCCGGCTCCATAATAAATCCTTACTTGATTATTGTCGTCAACAAGCGCTCCGCATGGGAATATTGCATTAGTTCTGTAGCCTTCTATAAGCTCATAATACCCTTCTGGAATCATTAACGGACGTTTGTACATTCCTATAACTTTTGAAGGATCTTCAAGATCAAGTAAAGCGACACCTATCGTATATCTCTTCTTCCATGTTTCTTCCCATCCATTCTTTCCTCTTGCAGGATCAAAATCAACACCGTGGAACAGCATTACCCATCCTTTGTCTGTCTTAATCGGAGGAGCTCCCGGACCAATCTTTTCGTTTGCAAATGGGACATGCTCAACTCCCATAACAAGTCTGGATTTTCCCCAGTAAACAAGATCAGGAGATTCCGAAAGAAATATATCAAATTTCATTCCATCTCTGCCATATACAGGCATTGGTCTTTCAAGACGTACATAATTCCCGTTTATCTTTTCTGGGAAAAGAACCATGTTTCTGTTTTCAGGAACTGATATTGATACAACATCAAATTTCTTAAGATCTTTTGTTTCTGCAATACCACCACATACTCCGTGTTTTGTGTCTACTGCAAAACAAATTATATATCTGTCATCCATAACAGTTATTCTTGGATCGTAGACTCTTAATACTTCATCATCTGCCATAGCAAAACATGGTTCTGGTTCAACATCCCATTTAATACCATCTTTACTAAAAGCAAGACCCAGATTAGTTCCATCTATTCTCTGATCTTCATATGAACCGTAATCATTACGAAAAATCATTATATATCTGTCGCCCTCTTTGACGACTCCTGCATTGAATGTCAAGGCAGCGGGATATGGTACATCATGCCTGCTCAGAATTGTTTCTGGATATCTTGTTATTATTGAGCTGGTAGAAAACAGGCTTTCATCCAATGCTTCCTTGGGACATGCGTGTACTATCTTGCGGGTTGCTTCATCTAACATTTAAAATACCTTCCTTTTATATATAGTAGAATTACTGCTTTAAATGTATACAAATTAATTGATTAAGTCAACATTAACTTAGTTATATATTTGAGTATTAATCATTGGAATATATGTCAGCGAAAAAATAATAATCCGATATACCCTGATCTTCAACGAGTACATCCTTTATCCTTTTTCGAATTTTATAACTGAAATCCTTCTTTTTTAATACATCCTGTATCAGTTCTTCAATCATATCCTTCGGATATTTTTTCAATATATCTAATATTAAGGTATATAGTCTTCTTGTTGTATTATTTGATATACTTCTTTCAAGTTCATATACAAGTGCTTTTGCTGTATCATATCTCGATTCATAAATAGACAACAAATCAATTATTCTAATTCTGATATTAACATCGCTCAGTGTTTCTGCTGGACCAAGGCTTTTATAGTAATTAACTAAAGTTTTATATGCAGACTCATTCTTTGAATAAACATATTTTGAGATAAAAGATAATGTATTTTTTACTGCTATTATATTCTCGCCATTTTCACCATATAAATATTGATTCAATTCAGAAACATCTGTATACTGACGTCTTTCTAATCTAAGGTATTCCTCTAAACTCATGCTTTCTGGTAATTTTAATTCTTCAATTTCTTCAAATTTATCACAAATATTTTGATAACCTATGAATCTTTTTTTTAGATATAAGTCATAGCAACACTTGAAACTATCATTTTCAATTATTGTTTCTGCATATGGTTCGAATTCCGGATCTTCAAAACATACTCCATAATCAGTATCAGCACTATCCTGCATATAGAAACTACAATCCTGACATGTTTTTTCGTCTTCCATATTAATTACCTCCCCTTTATATAAATCATAACACAAATATTATTAATATTTATTTTCTCATGCAAATAATAATTAATCATATTAACACCCGTCTTTTGTAGTTAGCACCAGAATCTTTAGTAAAGAAAATCAATTAAGACAAGGACCTGATGTTTGCAGGATACAATCTTCTTGTGACTTCCGAGGTGAAGATGACGGACCAGGACATGTATGACACTTATCATTGCCTCTGGCGCATAGAGGAGTCATTTAGGATGATGAAGTCCGATCTGGATGCGCGCCCCGTATTCCTGCATAAGGAAGAATGCATAAAGTGTCATTTCCTGATATGCTACATCGCCGTGCTATTGGAAAGGATATTCCAGTTTAAAGTGCTGGACAACAAGTATCCTGCATCTGAGATATTCGAATTCATCAAAGGATTCAAACTGACCAAGACCGATGCCAAATACATAAATACAACAAAATACACTGATTTCATAGATGCCCTGTCAG
>JAQVAJ010000165.1 GCA_028690885.1 Clostridia bacterium | reverse complement strand
AGATATGGGATATAATGCTGGTCAACTAATCCATTGTTATCATGTACATGAAGAGTCTTCAGCCTGTCACCTAAGATTTTCATCATGTGCTTGAAATTTACATGTTCATAACCTTCTCTATGCACAAGATTAACATGGCCTGTATCAATGCAGGCATAGAATCTATCGCCGAATTTATCAATATACATTACCATCTCTTCCGCAGTTGAACAGGTAGAAGGAATAACAAATTTGTTTTCATCAGCAGTATATAAATTTTCAATACATATATTCACATCATACTCCTCCATCAAAGGAATGAACTCTTTGTAATACATTTTATTGAGTTCAAAGGTCTCTTCAATAGCCTGATCAAATACTCTGTTTTTTGGTCTTAAAGGATGCACAATAACATATTTCGCTCCTAAAAAGGCAGTTGCAGCAATTGATCTTTTTTGCAACTCAAGTACTTCATCATAATTCTGCATATGCTTACTATATGGATAAAAAGGAGCATGAGTCTGCCCTACTGTCAGCCCGCATTCATTTATGTGCTTTCTCATGTCTTCAAAGTGTTTCTTGAACTCTTTTTTTGGAAGTTTTAAAAAACTTTCTTCTTCTAACCAGCAATCTAAAACTGTAAATCCTGCTTGAGCTACAAGCTTTGCAGCTTGTCTTTCATCAATAAATTTCCCATAGCCTATAGTCTGTACTCCAATTTCCATAATCGTTTCCTTTATTTTAGTGATTCATATAACTCTAAAGCTTCATTTATAGGCAGTACACCATCACTTGCTCCAGGTTTTGACAAAGAACAGGCAGCGCATGCAGTACCATATTCTATAGCTTCAAAAAGAGATTTTTCCTGGTGTGCTGCATAAAGAACACCCGAACAGAATGCGTCTCCTGCTCCTACTGTACCTTTAATAAAATCTTTAGGAAGATCCAAACTTGGAACATTTACATATTTATTATTTTCATCCAGCCCAAATCCTCCTTCAGGACAATGTATAACTGCCCATCTTGAAACACCCATATTTTTCATTTCAGCTAATGCTGAAGGTATATTTTCTGTCAGGAGATTACCTTGCTTATCCCTTAAAAGAATACCTGTACTGTTCTGTGCTTCAACTTCGTTTATGATACAGAAATCCGCATATTTCATTGCTGGAGGAACTAATCTTCTGAATCTGTCAGAAGCTTCTGATACCACATCAATAGATGTCCATATACCTTTTTTTTGAGCATTGTGTAGAAGCTTTGCCATTTTTGTTCCGTATTCATCATCTTCTTGGTCTAGCGAATCAAGAAGCAGTATATACCCTATATGAAATATTTTTGAATATACTTTTGAAAAATTAAAATCACTTATATCCAGTGTTGCATTTGCACCTCTGTAATGAAAGAAGGTACGCTGTTTTGTAATAGTATCAGCCATTACTGATGTAAATGATGTAATTCCCTCTCTTTTTACATCGGATGTATCTATGTTCTCATACTTTCTCAGTTCCTCTAGAATATTGTCACCTTCTTGGTCAGAACCCACTCTGCCTATTGCATACAGTGGAAGAGATTGGTCTAGTCTTGCAAGATCAGTAACCACATTGCATACCGCTCCCCCTGTAGCACGAGTAATTCCATCAAGTATTGTTGTTAACTCTCCGGGCTTCGGTAAACCGTTAATAGGATAAAGAATATCCATAATCATGTTTCCTGCAATCGTGATACCTTCTCTCATATCATCCTCCATTTATAAAGTATATATCACTGATGAAAAGCATACAACCTGATTACTTATAAAATCGCATAATCTGCAGCAGCTATGCTATGTATAATTGCTGTATCATATACTGGTATATCAATTTCACTTTCTGAAACCAGTAATCCTAATTCAGTACACCCGAATACGCATGCCTTTGCACCTTTTTTCATTCCTGCTTCAATAATGGAAAAAAATTTTCTTTCGATATATCATTAATATTTCCTACACATAGTTCATTAAAGATAATGTTATCCAATTCATTCATCATATTATCTGAAGGAAGAATAACTTCAATATCTGATTTAAAAAGTTTATCAGTGTAAAAAGGCTGAAGCATAGTAGTTTTCGTTCCTAAAAGCAGTACTTTTTTTATGTTATCTCCACTTAATCTATCAATAAGAGCATCCGCTATATGAATAAGAGGAACATCTAAAACTTCCTGCACTTTATCAAATACCATATGCATTGCATTTGTACATATGAGAATAAAATCTGCTCCTGCAATTTCAAGGCTTTTAGCTGCATTAATTAAAATTGATGATATCTTTTGCCATTCGTTCTTTTTCATTTTTGAATATAACTCTTCAAAATCTACACTATAGAGTAATATTTTTGCTGAATGATGAGCACCAAGAGCATTATTTATCCTGCTGTTTATAATATTGTAATATGTAACTGTACTTTCATAACTCATACCGCCTATTAGACCTATCGTCTTCATGATTCCTCCATTTGCAAATAACAAATTATTTATATCTTAATTATATCCCTATATTCCGCACTATTCTCAAATACTTTTTTAACATATGAACATTCTGGTATAATCTTATAATCATTTTCTCTTGCAAAAGAAACTAGTTCATTAAGAAGTTTTTTAGCTATTCCCTGACCTCTGAGCTGTTCAGAGACAAATGTATGATCTGCTTTTATTGTTTTTTCATCAACTTTCTTATAGGTAATAACAGCTAAATACTCCTCTTCAGATTTACCCACATAAAACATTTCCTTACCTTTTCTGATTTCATTCATTTTTCTTCTCCAAATAAAAACCGGCTGGCAATTCAACCGGCTTAAATGTTCTTATTCGTAATAGTTTTATACGACTTTAGTGGTAAGGAAGATAGGCAGAGTCATATGTTCAATCTGGCCTTGCAATTCTTCTATACCATCCATGTGGCGATCTTCATCCTGCAGAATTTTATCCAGAACTTCTCTTGTTGCATAATCCCTTACCTCACCAGCTAAAGCGATAGCATCATTATATGCTTTTATCGCAGCCATTTCTGAAACCCTGTCATACTCAAGCTGCTTTATAACATCACTTCCTATGTGGATATTGCTTAATTCGCTGACAATTGGAATTCCTTCAAGAAAAAGAAGTCTCTCAATAAGTTTTTCTGCATGTCTCATTTCGTCCATTGCTCTTTTCTCGAAATGTTCGTGAAGTTTTTCATAACCCCAGTCAGCACACATCTCAGCATGCACGATATACTGGTTTATTGCTGCTAATTCATCTGCTAAAAGTGAATTTAACACTTCTAAAAGTTTGGCATTACCTTTCATAACACACATCTCCTTTCAATTTTCTTATGAATATATAATATCATTTAGTATAAGATATTACCATCTTTTTTATTCTTTTCGAAAACAGAAAGAGTTAATAAGGTAATAAGAAGTCCTATGGAGTAATAGGCTTTCCTAAAATATTTAATCTTATTAGTAGATTTGTTTTCCAGGTATCCTTACCTTCAAAAAATTCTATATCATCTATGTTCTCCACTACGACATTTGGATACACTATATGGGTCATTGTTACTACTTTTTCTGACATATAACTGGAAGTGAAGTAAATATCCGGCTTCAAAAATGGCAAATTGAATGATTCATCATTTGAACACATAATTTCATATGCCGGTTGGAGCATACTGTATACATAACCATTAATAATTACATTAAATCCATTATCCTGCACTAATCCCTGATCTGCATAATATACCTTAACCAGAGTAAATATATTACTGTTTTTAATTTTTTCAAGTATTATTGTTTCTGGCTCATTACTCTTCATGATAGAAATATCATAATTCATAGTTTCGAGATTTACATACTCTGCGGGAATTGTTATGAAGTTACCCCATTCTGTCATAACCATTTTTTCTTCTTCAAGAACATTAAATATCTCTTTTGCATAATTTACTCTTAATTCATCCTCGAATAAATACAGATTATCATTAAAGTACTGTATTGTCTCTAAGAGATTTTCTCCAGTAAAAACACTATCAAATCCTAAAGCTGAATTATCAAGACTTATAGGTATTTTATTATATTCCAGATTCTCATTTAAAACATATCTGTCTTTTGCAATTACAGAACACTGGTTATCATCAAAATTCTTTTTTGTGTATGTTATTGTAAAATCTTCTAAATTACCCTCAATGGTGCTTGTTATTTCATAATTGGCACTTGGATTTTCAACTGTCTCTTTAACTAAGATATTCTGCCTGGAAACATTTATATATTGACCATCATAACTATAAATATCCATATATTCCGAAAATGAACCAGAGCCACCTGTTCTTGTATTGTTAATTAACAGACCATCTTTCATTTCCATATTATTTGCATATTTTGAAAGAGGAATGTATCTGGAAATTTCTCTAAAACCATCTTTTTCAGCAGTAATTATAATTGCACTTTCAAGTTCACCATCACCGTATGTAGAGGTAAATATAACATCGTCCAACCCATCTTCTGTAACATCAAGATATGACACATTCCATTTTTCGTAGTTATCCTTAGAATACTCAGGATAAACAGAATGCAAAAATA
>JAQVAJ010000164.1 GCA_028690885.1 Clostridia bacterium | reverse complement strand
TAATTTTAATTAATTATGTATTATCCAATTTTATTAGTGTTTTTGCTGGTATTTCACTTAGTTTCTTTTTGAATTCAAAATACAATTTTAAAAAAACAGATAAAATAACTATTAAATTTATGTACTTCGCGTCTGTATGCATTATCGGAATGCTGGTAGGATCTACGATTTTTGTTTTTCTTTATGAGAACTTAGGGATATTTAAATTTATATCTAAAACCATATCTGTAATTATCGCAGGAATCTTGCAATTCCTATTTAATAAGAACGTTACGTTCAGATAATATGTGGTATAATTCTGCCATGAAAGTGAGAAGGCTAAAATCAGTTTTAATCATATTATTTCTTGTATCAGTATTACTGGTGTATCTTTTTTCACCTTCATTCGAATTGAAAAAAATACTATTTGATGAACAAATACAAAATGATGCACAGATCATTATGGAACAAACCAAAATAAGGTATGGCGATAATCTAAATACAATGCTAATAAAACAGGGTAATCTATTTACAGGTCATTTAACTAAAGCAGAAGAAATATTAAGTTCAGATATATATAAAAAGCAGATAGTCGTAAATCGTACAGGGAAAAATGATATTGAAATAAGTTACAGCAGAAGAAAACCGGTAATCTGCATATTATATGATGAATATTACTTGTACTGTGATTATGATGGTGTAGTGCTTTATGCATCAAAGCTAAAAGAAGAAAATTCTATCTATATTGAGGACATCGAATTGAATTGTTTTTATATTGGACTAGATATCAGCACTTGTACTTACATGTTTGAGCCTGTATCAGTCTTATGTTATGAGATAGAAAAATACGATAAAGAGAATTTTACAGCAATAAGAGCATTAATTAGCAATATCGAATTAAAGGATAACAACAGAATCTCAATTAAGTATGATAAAAGGATTGAAATTGTTATGGATATGACAAAAGATGTGAGATATAGTGCAAATGTTATGTGTAACATATTATCTCAGATTAATCAAACAGTAAAAGGTTATATTGACTTTACAATTTCAAAAACACCATATTTTACACCTGAGTCGTAATTTAACTAAGAAAAAAAGTTTTTATTATGTATATACAAGATGGTATAATGTTTGATATAATGTTGTTAATTATTGAAAAGTAGAATTTTCTTATACGAAAGGGGAGTCATTATGCTTCAATTCGAAATGGAGATGGAGCAGTTTGCTCAGATAAAGGTTATAGGTGTTGGGGGCGCAGGAAACAATGCTATTGACAGAATGATAGTTTCCGGTTTAAAAGGAGTAGAATTTATTTCTATCAATACTGATAAGCAAGCCCTTATGAATTCAAAAGCAACTACAAAAATTCAGATAGGTGAAAAACTAACAAAGGGACTTGGAGCAGGATCTATACCTGAAATCGGAGAAAGAAGTGCTGAAGAGTCTAAGGATATTATAATCGAGAATATTAAAGGTGCCGATATGATATTCATAACAGCAGGTATGGGAGGCGGAACCGGAACTGGAGCTGTCCCTATAATTGCCCAAGAAGCAAGACAAATGGGTATTCTTACTGTATGTATAGTAACAAAACCTTTTACATTTGAAGGCAGAAAAAGAAAAGAAAATGCTGAAAAGGGTCTTGCAAGACTTAAGTCTGTTGTTGACACATTAATTATCGTACCAAATGACAGATTACTACAGATCTCAGATAAAAAAATTACTATTATGGAAGCTTTTAATACAGCTGATAATGTTCTTTTCAAAGGAGTTCAAAGTATTTCTGATTTAATAGCAGTACCCGGACTCATAAATCTTGACTTTGCTGATGTGAAGACTGTAATGACAGATGCAGGTATTGCTCATATGGGTATTGGTAGGGGAACAGGCGAAGAAAAATGTGAAGAAGCAGCAATGGAAGCAATTAAGAGCCCACTTCTTGAAACATCAATTGAAGGCGCTAAAAAGATACTTGTTAATATTACTGGTGGACCTGATATGGGATTGTTTGAAGTTGATCATGCCGCTAATAAAATATATGAAGCTGCAGATGAGTCTGCAAATATTATATGGGGTTCAACTATAGACCCAAATATGACAGATCAAATTATGATTACTATCATAGCAACAGGCTTTGATGATGATGTTGATGAAACTGAACCTTCTGTGTTATTGCAAGATAGCGTAAAAAAACCTGAACATCAAACTGTAGCTTTGAAAGAAAAAGAGCAAGAACAGAAATCTCACCAGGAACAAACAAAAGTAAATGCCCAGAATGAAGATTCCGAAAAAAACGAAGATATAAAATCAACAAGAATATTTGAAATTAATCTTCCTCAAGAAGAAGATGAAGAAGCTGAAAAAACAGAAGAAAATGAAGTTCTTAATAAAGAAGAGCCGATAAAGAAAAAAGAGGATGACAGCATTACAATTCCGAGTTTTCTTAGAACAAAATAAATATTATTGTTTTTGCAATAAATATAAAAAAATAGTTAATTTAAAATGCGGTAACACGCATTTTATTTGTTTGTAAACATTTTATTACCAAGTGATAAAAAGTATTGCATTTCATCTTTTACTGATATATAATGTAAGAAAATGGAGGTAATAAGTTATGGCAATAGGCGGAAAAGGGTTGTATGAAGTCAGACAGGTCAAAGATATACGAGAAGCTATTTTTGGAGCAGCTGACATTTATGGAGATAAAGACGCATTATTAGAAAAAAATAAGGTAACAGATAAATATGAAGCATATTCTTATAACAGATTTATAAAGGATATAAAAAGCTTAGGTACAGCTTTATGTAATATGGGGTTGAAAGATAAAAGAGTTGTTGTCATGGGAGAAAACAGATATTTATGGTCTGTGTCATACATGGCTGTTGTTAATGGCACTGGAGTAGTAGTTCCTGTTGATGTTCAGTTAAGCCAGGATGATTTGAAATTTATATTTGAATCTTCAAAACCTGAAGCTGTAATATACACAGATAAGAAAGCAAAAGAGATTAAGAATCTTTCAGAACAGCTTCCAAGTATTAAATATTTTATTAATATGGATGGGACTGATACTGATAATGAACGTTTTTTCAATATGAACAGTTTAATTGAAAAGGGAGAAAAACTTATAACTGATGGTGACCGCACATTTATTGATGCAAAGATTGATCCTGAAGAAATTCTAATTATACTTTATACTTCAGCAACTACTTCAGTTTCTAAAGCAGTTCAGTTATCCCATAGAAACATAGTTGCAAATCTAATGGCTATGTCAAGTATGATTAACGTTAGATCAGATGATGTATTTTTATCAATTCTGCCACTTCATCATACATATGAATGCACCTGCGGATTTATATGCCCTTTATACTTGGGTGCATCGATAGGGTACGCAGAAGGATTAAAACACATAAAAAAGAATATGGATGAGTTAAAACCAAGTGTAATGCTTTCAGTTCCTTTACTGTTTGAAGGTATGTATAAAAACATTATTAAGACAGCAGAAAAAGCAGGAAGTCTTAAAAAACTTACAACTATTATTAAAGTTGCAGATGCTCTTCATCTTAGCAGAAACACAAGAAGAAAACTTTTTTCGGCCGTACTTGCTGGACTTGGCGGAAATATGAGGCTAATGATATCTGGAGCTGCAGCAATTTCTCCAACAGTTGCGAAGTTCTACAGATCTATAGGAGTAGCTTTTTTACAAGGATATGGGCTTACTGAGTGTTCACCAATAATCTGTCTAAATTCTGACAAAGAATTTATTGATGCATCAGCAGGCAAGCCATTACCGGGAGTTGAGGTAGTCATACTTGATAAGGATACAGATGGTATTGGCGAAATATGTGCAAAAGGACCGAATATAATGAAAGGGTATCTTGACATGCCAGAAGAAAACGAAAGGATTTTCGAAGGTGGTTATTTCCATACTGGTGATTTGGGATATATGGATGACAAGGATTTCGTGTTTATTACAGGAAGAAAGAAATCCATGATAGTTACAAAGACAGGAAAGAACATATTCCCAGAAGAACTTGAACAAAAACTTGCAAAAAGCAAGTATGTTGAAGAATGTCTTGTCTTCGGAGTTAATGATAAAGAAGGTGATAGTATTGTTACGGCAGCAGTATTTCCAGCTTTACAGGTATTTGAAGATGAATTTAAGAATACGGATAAGAAGTTCATGTATAACAAAATTATGGAACTTGTAAAAGAAGTTAATGCTCAGGTTCCGACATACAAGGCGATTAAGAAACTGGTAATAAGAGATACTGAGTTTGTAAAGACTACAACAAGAAAAATTAAAAGATATGGTGAAAATCTCAAAGTGGATTAACATATTAACCATATGAAAGAGGGGGAAGAGGAAGCATGTTATGCATGCTTCTTTTCTTAATATTGGTTTAATCAATAATTGTATTTTCTCAATTACAATTATATTTGTGAAAAATCGTTAGAGTAAAGTTACTGTAGGGAAATGAATAAAAAGAGAGAGAGACGAATCTTTCTGTTAAAATAGTATTTGTAAATAAACATTGAAAGGAAAGAAAGTCTCTCATGTATAAAAGTATACAACATTTTTTAGACAATAACATCGAAAACATTC
>JAQVAJ010000163.1 GCA_028690885.1 Clostridia bacterium | reverse complement strand
ACAAAGATAGAGCATCATCTTTCTACCAGTACAGTTTATGCAATGCATCAATTACATACTAAACTTAAAAGCAAGCCTGACAATTAAATACCTGTTTGATTAAAATACCGACTAAATGATATAATTACGTGACAAGCCGATATAGGCCAATTTGCTTTATGTGAAGGAGTTAATGGAGAGACTTATTAATTTTGAAAATCTAAGTGATATGATGAGCGTTTTCGGAAGCTCGGATTCTAATTTGAAAGTTATAGAGAACATGATGAATGTATCTGTAATTGTAAGAGGAAGCGAGGTTAGACTGAAAGGCGAGGTAGAAGAGGTAAACAGAGCTGAAAAGCTTATTACAAGACTCATAGACATGTCGCAGGCAGGAGAGGATATCAATAAACAGAATATCCTCTATTTAGCGGACTTGATTAACCAGGGGAAAGATGAATCGTTTTATCTTCCTTCTGGATATATCTGCCTAAATGCATCCGGAGCACCTATAAAAGCAAAGACGCTTGGACAGAAAAAGTATACTGATGCCATACAGAAAAACGGTATAACATTCGGAGTAGGTCCTGCGGGCACAGGGAAAACATTCTTAGCAGTTGCATGTGCTGTAACTGCATTTAGAGCAAAGAGCGTAAAAAGAATTATCCTTACAAGACCAGCAGTAGAAGCAGGAGAAAAATTAGGATTCTTGCCGGGAGATCTGCAATCTAAAATCGACCCGTATTTAAGACCGCTATATGATGCTTTGTTTGAATTAATGGGTCCGGATAATGTAGCAAGGAATAAAGAAAAAGGATTAATCGAGATTATTCCTTTAGCATATATGAGAGGCAGAACTTTAGATGATGCTTTTATTATTCTTGATGAAGCTCAAAATACCACAGAAGAACAAATGAAAATGTTTCTTACCAGAATGGGATTTGGGTCCAAAATGGTTATAAATGGTGACATAACCCAGATAGACTTGCCTCGTGAGAAAAAGTCCGGTCTTATAACAGCCATACACATATTGAAGAACATTGATGATATAGGTATAATAAATCTCACCTTCAAAGATGTAGTAAGACATGAGCTTGTGCAAAAAATCATTAATGCATATGAACGGGCAGAAAACAAAAAAAAGGTGAATAAAAATGAGTAGATCCAAAATAAATAAAAGGGATTTATTAAAGAACAGGTTATATAATGTGCTCATACTTCTTCTTGCAGCTATTATTGCTGTTTTGGGCATATTTCAAAAAGTCAGTGACACAGGTCATATGATTACAAGTGATAATGTTGCGTCTACTGATATAGTAGCATCTTATGACTACTACGATAAGGAAGCAACATTATCAAAGGCTGAAGCAGCAAAGCAGGCAGTAGAGCCGATTGCAGTCAGGATTAGCACGGCTTCTGTTGCGCTTTATGAAAACATTATAGGATTTTTTGATGTTACTGATGTATACAGAGGACAGGTTAAGGGACTATCAATGACAAGCCCTCAGTACAATACAGCTCTTAATTCATTGATAAACCAATATACTAGTATATTCTATTCACTTGGAGTAGATATACCTAATAATCTTGCAAGAGCTATATTAAGAGATGTGAATGATACGACATATGACAGCTATAAGACTGTTATCCGTTCTAAATTTGCTGAATTTATGGATGATTACATTCATGAAGATAATTTAATTGAGTATCAGGAAAAATTCGTAACTTTGGTAAATGAGTCAGTTACTGATAGTAATCTGAATGAGCTTACTGATATCCTTAAAAACTATTTTGTGAAGGTGAACAGCCGCATAGACCAGATTGCCACTCTTATGGAAAAAGAAAGAGTTTATCAGGATGTAATAGATAATTCCCCAGTTGTTGTTTTTGCTGGGTCAGTGTTGTATGAAAAAGGGGATAAGCTTCAAAGTGATGATATTAAAACTCTATCGGAAATGGGAGTAATTAAAGTTGCAAATGAACTTTATATGTATATTGGAGCGGCAGTGCTGTTTATTATGTGTATCCTTGCATCGCTGGCATCAAAAAAAATCTGCGGACACACTATGAAATTACAGCCCAAATCCATATTTATACTTGTGTTGCTTTTCTTTATGGTATATATACCAGCACTTTTTGTTCCATCTGAATACTATATGTATATTCCATATTTCATCTTGCCTATGATGCTTGCTATTTTAATATCTGACAACACCTCGTATGTTTTTTCCTGTCCAATGGCTGTATTTTACTGCTATATTGTCGGAGGTGATATAGTTTATCTTACAATATTGCTCTTAGGTTCTATTGCTACTATATACATTGTAAGAAATACTTCTGCAAGGATAAGGCTAGCTATTTCTGGTATTGCTCTAGGTGTCATAAATATGGTCATATATATGGCATACATGCTCATAACGACTGATGTTACAATCAACATGCCATATACCCAGCTGATAGCCCTGTTTATAGCTTCTATGGGCGCAGCTTTATTATGTCTGGGATTATTACCAGTATTCGAAGCATTTTTTAACATCGTTACTCCATTTAAGCTTATGGAACTTGCTTCACCTACAAAGCCATTACTGAAAAGGCTTATGATAGAAGCACCTGGAACTTATCATCATTCATTAATGGTAGGTAATTTAGCGGAGGAAGCTGCCGAAGCAATAGGTGCTAATGGTCTTTTAGCAAGAGTTGGAGCATATTATCATGATGTGGGAAAACTGAACAGACCGGCATTCTTTGGAGAGAATCAGTCATCAAAAACAGGAAATCCGCATAATACTATGACACCACAGTTATCTGCAACAATTATTACCAGCCATACCAATGAAGGAGTGGATTTAGCCAAACAGGCCAAACTTCCTCCTTCCATAAGAGATATAATCCAGGAACATCATGGTACTACACAGGTACAGTATTTTTATCATAAAGCTCAGAGCGTATCAGATGAGCCCATAATGGAAGAGGATTACAGATATTCTGGACCTAAACCGAGAACTAAAGAATCTGCTTGTGTAATGCTGGCTGATTCTTGTGAGGCGACAATTAGGTCAATGGAAACTACTAATATTATTGAAATAGAGAAAACAATCAGAAAAGTAATTAAGTCAAAAAGAGATGATGGTCAGTTTGATCAGTGTGACCTTACACTGAAAGATCTGGATGAGATATTGTTTGCTTTTATGAAAGTATTTACTGGATATTTCCATCAGAGGGTTAAATATCCTAATCAGACTGACAAGGATATTGCGGCTGCAAAAGCTTTATCTTTGGAAGAAAAAGAAGAGGAAAAAGAAGATAATGAAGACGAGAATTGATATTGAAGGTCTAAATGACAGGACTAAGCAGTTCGAGGAGCCTGTTAAAAAGGTTTTAGACAAAATACTTCAGGCTAATTCAATTGATGATGATAATCTGTGTTTGTCAGTATTTATTGAATTTGTAGATGATGAATACATAAAACAGATAAATTTTGAACAAAGAGATATAGATTCAGTAACTGATGTTCTTTCCTTTCCTGCGACTGATAGTTCAGATGGTAAAATTGTTTACGATAAATATGACATTGATTATGAAAATAATGAATTATTTCTAGGAGATATACTTATTTGTGAAAGCAAAGTATTTTCTCAGGCTGAAAGTTATGGACATTCTGAAATTCGGGAATGCGTGTTTTTAGCAAGCCACGGTCTTCTGCATCTTCTAGGTTATGACCATCAGGACGAGAAACAGGAGAATCTGATGCAAGAATTTCAGGAGAATATTTTAAAGGAGTTGGGATATGACAGATAAATATGATGCATTAAAACTAGCTGCACAAAACAGTATAGATAATGCATACTCACCTTATTCGAAAATTAAAATAGGAGCTGCTGTGTTGGCAAGCAGTGGTAAAATTTATACTGGAGCTAATATTGAGAACGCCTCGTATGGTGCTACTATATGTGCAGAAAGAACAGCAATAGTTAAAGCTATGAGTGAAAATGAGAAGTATATAGAGGCTATTGCGATAACAGGAGATATTAATGATTATGCATTTCCTTGCGGAATATGCCGTCAGGTAATGAGTGAATTCATGAGTAAGGATTCTATTGTTTTTGTAAGCGGGAAAGACAGAGAATGGAAAACATTTAAACTAAAGGAACTGCTTCCAAATTCTTTTGATTTTTATGATGATATAAAAGGGAGATAATATGACTTTCAAATCGGGATTCGTTTCAGTAATAGGAAGGCCTAATGTAGGCAAATCTACTTTAATCAATGCAATAACAAAGCAGAGAATTAGTATTGTAACACCCAAACCCCAGACTACAAGAAGAAATATCAAGGCTATATATACTGATGAATCCAGTCAGATTATTTTTTTAGATACTCCAGGAATTCACGAGCCGAAAACAAGATTAGGCGAATATATGGTAACTGCAGCAAAATCAACATTTACTGAAACTGATGTAATAGTATTTGTTACAGCACCTAAAAAGCAACAGGAAATTCCTTATGAAGATGTAATAATTCTTGAGCTTCTTTCAAATATTGATATACCGAAGATATGTGTAATCAATAAGTGTGACACTATTGATCAGCCTACTGCCAGATGGTATACAGAACAGTATT
>JAQVAJ010000162.1 GCA_028690885.1 Clostridia bacterium | reverse complement strand
GCCGTTTTTACATTTTCTGCACAGGTTATAGTCAATCTGTGCAACTTTCATTTCTTTACCGCATACATTAATCTTCTCAAATTCTGTTTTGGATATAGCGCCCAACGGACATGCATCAGCGCATTTCATGCACATATCACACACAGGCTGGTCGAGGATATCGTCCTGCTCAATAACTGCATCTGTAATAACCATATGAAACAGCTGTCGTGAACCAAACTGTTTTGTGAATATCATTCCTGAATAAGATATTTCCGCTAATCCGCAGGCTACTGCAGCATATTTGAAATCAGGCGCTACATTCGGTGACAGCTTTCCTGGCGCAACAGGGACTCCCATGCCATATATTTCCTTTGGATTATTGTATACAGGCACAGCTTCATATCCTTCATCTTCAATCTGTCTTGTTAGGTCATAACAGGATATTGCTAAAAACTCATCATTTAACCACGAGCTTCCAAACAGATAATAGTCGCTAAAATTAGTGGCTTCCTCTACTCCTCTTAACGAACCTCTGCATACTCTTCTTCCAATTAAGATGACAGTTTTGCCCTCTGGGAATATGGAAAAAGGATTGTAACGAGGATCCAATCCTTCAAATCTTTCTTTTGATGCAAACCCCATAAGGTCTATATCATTTTGCTGTTTGAACTTCAACAATTTTTCTTTCAATGGCGACATATTACCCTCCTTATTTCCGTATTAATGAAATGTATTCTTTATTAATGAATTATACTAATATTTTAAAGCAGCAAGAAGGTGTTGTCAAACAGATATAGTCACATTTAACTATGATACTATTACTTCTTTTCTATATAGCTATTAAATCATCCAAATTTGAGTGGAGATTCATCTATTACAGCAAAACCATTTGTCAGTCTTTTGTCCGGCATGGCAGTCTTTTTTATTTCAAGAGGACAGAGTTCACCATCACCTTCAATAATTAAATCAATTTCCTTAGCATCCCGGTCGCGATAATAGTAAATAAAGGGTTCATGTTCATAAATGTGATTACCTCCATTTCGGCAGATATATGGTCATACTAATATAATTGCCGATTAATTAAAGTATTAATAGAAAAATTTCATATAGTAATATAATTGAACAACCAGACCTTATATATAAATTAGTTCAATCCTATTCCAAACCTGGTACATCGATATACATAAGCATCTTATTGTCGTTTATAACCAAAGTGTTGTCAGATAAAAAGGATATACTACCACCATTCAATGTAAGTGAATCCTGTAAAAGTACTTCTTTTGTCTCAAGATCAATAAGTAATATACTGTTGGCAACATAAATTCTCACAATTTCAAAATAATCTCCAATCTCACCTGTCAGCAGTGCAGCATATCTGCCATCTTTTGATAATGAATAATCTACTATAAACGCAAAATCATTCGCAAAACTCTTTATATCTACGAATTTCTTAATTTCATCATCATATATGAACATAGTCGGTTGACTTCCCCCACCGCCATAAACAACCGCAGAAGTAACATATTCATCCATATCATTTGAAAACAAATAGTAACCAAAATCATTTACTTCTATTTGTGTACTGGAACCATCGCGTATATCATAAACAAATAGATGGTAGAAGAACATTCCTTCACCTGAGGTAATTTTCTGATAAACAAACCTGTTTTCGTCAAGCGCTTTTTGATAAATATAATTCTCTACCGGCCAATCGGTTTTATTTGCGCATAGTACCATATATACACTATCAGTTTCAGTATCCTTTAGATATACATTGTAATCATCATTTATTACCTTCCATTTTGTGCCTGGAATCGGATTCTCATATGAGTCAAATCCCATACTCTGTGCAATAATTTTCCCTTCGATATCAATAAAGTCATTTAAATATGTGTCATTTACAGAATAATAAAACTGGAATACCTCGTTAATTTCATCAGAGTATCTTTTGGTATAATTCAGACTAAGATTTTTTGCATCTGGATAGTCATGTGACCATATAATCTCATTTGACCTATAATTAACCATATATAGCTTATACACAGGAGCAGGAATGTAAAACACTACCTTATCATCTCCTATAGGAAGATACTCTTCGATATTACCTGTGTTCACTTGTCCATAAACGATATCTTTTGTCAGTTCAGAAATGACTGGACAATTAATTAAGTCTACTTTTGTAATTGCGTTCTGGTTCTCAGCTAAGGTTGGGATATGTTTCGTATCAGAGACCTCAGGAATATATTCGCCAAGTGTAAACCTGTTATCAGCTTTTATATAATCATATAGTTCCTGTCTGGTATCTATCATCTCACTTTCAGGAATTATTCCTGAGAGAATGAATCTACCCTTTATATTATCCGTAACGAAAACAGCCTGTACTTTTATTTTAATTTCTCCAGATTCATTTCTCGTAAGTCCTTCAATATCATTTACGGCACGAAGAGTAATCTGATATTCCTGAGCTTTTATCGTATGGCCGTCATATAAGGTTCTGTCTGTAATACTGTATATTGATGGAATAGTAATCCCGACATCACATCGAGTTATTTCCTTATCCATATATTTTGAACAGATGTATCTTCTTATCCAATCGTTTCCAAAAGACACATCCTCAGTTTTTATATCAATTGCGATATCCTCATTGATTATCCCTTGTCTGTCTATAGGAAAGTTATATAAGTGATTAGTCAATGAAGACCGATTAGTATAATTCGGGCCATATATAAGATACTCAGCAAATGAACCGCTGGTATATTCAAACATAGATTTTGAACCGCTAAAAGCCATATTTGCAATATACTGTATGCTGTCTGGTAATAACACTGAATGATAGCGTCCATTTACATTAGTATCTTTAAATGCGTAATGATGGATGATTTTAATCCCCTCAGATATTTCAACTTTGAATATATCATTTCGATTTTCAAATGCATGAGCAGCAATTTTAGTCACACCCTCATAATATGGTATAACAAGTTTTTCTTTTACTGAACAAATATGTCCGACTATACTGTCACCTTCAATAACAAAATAACTGCTGACTCCAGCACCAAGCTTGACTTTGTCCTCCACAACACCAAGAAAAGCGTTTTTCCCAATATATGTGACACTATCAGGAATAGTTACGCTTTCAAGCAGAATATTAGAAAAAGCATAGGTTTCTATGTTTGTAACACTATCCGGAATAGTTATATTTTTAAGCAGATTATCTATAAAAGCACCAGCACCTATATTTATAACACTATCAGGAATGGTTACATTTGTAAGCCGATTACTTCTAAAAGCATAATCACCTATGTCTGTGACACTATCAGGTATTGTGACTTCTGATAATTTGTTATTGTCAAATCCTGAAAGATACTCAACTCCATGTGGAATAACAACGCTTGTAAGCGAATTAAATGTAAAAGCATAATCGTCGATATTTATGACGCTATCAGGTATTGTGACCTCTGATAAGTTGTTATAGCTAAATCCTGAAAGATACTCAACTCCATGTGGGATAACAACACTTGTAAGCAAATTGCGAGCAAATGCATTAATAGCAATATGTTTAACGCTTTCAGGTATTGTGACATTCGATAATTTGTTATTGGCAAATCCTGAAACATATTCAACTCCCTTTGGAATAACAACGCTTGTAAGTAAATTATGACTGAATGCGCCTTCAGCAATTTTTTTAACAGTATCAGATATTGTGACCTCTGATAAGTTGTTATTATTAAATCCTGAAAGATACTCAACTCCTTGTGGGATAGTTATACTTGTAAGCGAATTAGAACCAAATGCATCATAACTAATATACCTAACAGAATTTGGAAGAGTTAAAGTTTTCAAACCATCTGACTGATAGTTGTATAACGGGTTGTCTCCTATTCTTGGTATATAACTTTTTCGAGAGTTATAAAAAGCTGATCTTCCAATATACTCAACGCTTTCCCCTAATTCCAGTTCCTGTATTCCGCAATTATAAAAAGCATAATCTGATATTTTTGTAACATTATCTGGAATTATAACTCCATACAGTTTTTTATACTCAAATGCATGCTCACCAATTGTTTTTACTGTGACACCACCTATTGTCTCTGGTATGCTAACATATTCACCACCAGCAATGTCATAATCTAATATCGTACCATGAAGAGCATCAAAGTAAAAATACTGTTCATCAGTATATTCTGTAGGTTTTTGTGGAGGCTGAGACTCAGAAGGGACAGGACTCCAAATAGGGGTCGGAGTAGGGGTTGGAGTTGGAGTATGTGTAACGATCGGTTCCTGACTTTGGGTCGGTGTGGGAATTACTTCCGTCATAGAAGGTTCGGGACTTTGTGAAATAACATGTGTAGTGCTTTCCAAAGGACTTTCAGTAATTTCATTGCATGAACTCAACATTAATATCATTAACATCATCAGTATATACAGAACGAATCTTCTTCTCATCTTATTCTCTCTTGATATTGTATTTTTCTGCCTTTTTATACATTATACCTCACTATTTGCCTTTTTGAGATTCAAATTTGTAAATTATTTATGAATTATGTCATAAATAGTTAACATATAGCATCAAATCCTTAACTGATATATATGGCACAGTTTTATCTGTTATTTTAATTATTAAAATGA
>JAQVAJ010000161.1 GCA_028690885.1 Clostridia bacterium | reverse complement strand
ATGATTAAGGATAAAAACAGTTTATACATAAAAAAAATCGGTGTGATAGTGCTTACTGCAGTTATTATGGCATCAGCTATAATAGGTCTTGAATATTTACAGAAAGAGTCCTCTTTTGCTCAGACAATAAAAGAATCAATAGGAAGTACAGGATTGATAATTGAAAGAGAGGGCATTGAGACAGCCCTTCTAAGCGGTCGACAGGTTAAGCTTGAAAAAGCTCTTACGGAGTATAAAGAAGCGGGACCGTTGGCCTGGGTATTCGGAATCGGAAGGGGAAGCCAGGAAGGCATAATAGAAATGGATGTACTGGAAGTACTCTGTTACTATGGGTTATTTGGTGTTGTGGCTATGTTATGGATATATGTAGCGCTTGGATTTATACTCATAAAGAAGTTTTTCAAGAACTTCAGTTTTGAAACACTTATGGTTGTAACAGCTATAGCTTTATGTGCAGGGTATATGCTTATAGCGGGACATATATTGTTTTCAGTCACATCAGGTTACTATTTTACTATGATGTTCGCATATTCCGAATTAGTATATTCAAAGGATATTCGTGATTTGCCAGACAGAATACCTTTTCCTTTTAAAAAACTATTACAGACTAAGAAGGTGTCCTGATATGGTTACAGCCTAGTAAAGTGAAATTTAACTGTTTACTTTACTTGCATAATAAAATATAATTGCAATATATGGCGTTAAAAATATTGTGAAATAATATGGAACCCAAACAGTTTCAGATACGTCCAATAAAAACTAACGCTTGTACAAAAGAAAATTCGTAACTAACAAGGAGGAACGACAATAATGAGAAAAACCAAGAAAATTTTAGCAGTTATTCTGGCTATCTCAATGATCGCTGTTTACATTACCGCAATTCCGGTATCAGCAGCAACATTGACAGATCCTGAAAAACTAGCTGCTATGAATCTATTCAGAGGCGATACTGCCGATGGCCTTACACCGCAATATCTTGCAAAGGCTCCCGACAGAAAAACTGCTGCTCGTTTACTGCTCAGATTTAATGGTCTTGAAGAAGCCGCTGATGCCTATACAGGTACAGCTACCTTTTCTGATGCTACATCTGCAACAGTTTATTGGCAGCCGATGATAGGCTATTTAAAAGCTAATCCAGGTGCTGGTTTCGGTGGATATGAAGACGGCACATTCAGACCTAATGATGCTATGACAGCCCAAGCTTTCTATAAAGTTCTGCTTACAATATTAGGATATAAGCAGGATACTGATTTTACATGGGCTCAGACATTTACGTTTGCTGCATCAAAAGGAATGACTAAAATTGCGTCAAAAACCGGCATAACTAATGCTGATGTTGCAACAGCAATGGTTGAAGCATTGAATGCTACAACTAAAACAGGAGACAAGCTTATAACTGCTCTTATCAATGACGGTGTTGTAACAGCCACACAGGCAGCAGCAGCCGGATTTAATGTTATCTCGACAGTTACAGGTTATGAGACTGCTTACACAATGGCATATGGCGGTGCTAATCCACTTCCTGCTACAGTTACAGCAGTATATCAAGATGGCAACACTGCATCAGTCGCAGTTGCATGGGGTTCATTCTCAACAACTGTTGAAGGAACATATGATGTAACAGGTACAATCGAAGGTTTTGGAACTATTACAACAAAAGTAACATTGACTAAGACATTGATGGTTACTGATGCATATCCTACAGGAACAAGAGAAATATATGTAACATTTAACATGCCTGTACCAACAACGACAGCTGTTACATGTAAATTTGGCACAGCGGTTCTGGCTGGTTTAACACAGACATGGTCATCTGATAGGAAATCATTGACTATTAAAAGAGGATACAATTATACACCTGGAAATTACTCAGTAACAGTATCTGCATCTACAAAAGAATTCCGGATAGAAGCTGAAAAACTAGTAGAAATCGATATTGCAGCAAATACTGTATATCCTCAAACAGGAAATCAGGATTTGAATGTAACTTTCTATAATCAGTATGGATTAGCAATGAATCCACTTACAATGAATCTTCAATTAACTGCTTTCAGTCCTGATAACGCATCTGCAACTTTAACTCTTGGAAGAACAGTTTCAAGTTTGAATATGTCTGGCGTGCAAGCTTTAGAGGTTGGAGACACGATAACAATGATAGTAGCAGATAATGCAACAGCTGTAGTTTCTACAAAGATTCTAACAGTATCAGCAGCTCCTGTTATATCATCATTCACTTTTGGAGAACTCACGATAGCTGACTCTGCCACAATTCTTTTAACAGGAACTCATGGTCATAAAATGACTGTGTCTGCTGTTGACCAATATGGAAATGAGTACAAGCTTAGAACAGGTAATCAGGATATTAGTTCCACAATCAGTGCTACTACACCTTTATTTATAACATCAACAGATCCAGCTGTAGTTGATCCTGCACTTATTGAAGTTGATGCTGATGGTAAGTTATTCTTCAAACCAGGTGCGATTGGAACTAAAGATGGGACAGTTACTTTGAGAGTTATTGCTCCTATGAATCCGAACATGACACCAGTAAGCTATAGCATTACTGTTCAAAAACCTGCTACAATCAGTAGTATTAGTGTGCAGGGTCTTTCTTCTACATTACGTGCAGGCCAGTGGGTACCGCTTATTGCTTATGCATATGACCAGTATAACAAACCAATTTCAATGGAGAATATAAATAATCTGACTAACCTTGGTAAACTTAGGATTGTATCAACAAACAGTGTAGTAATACCTAATGGAACAGCATCTGATTCGATAACGGGTATAAGGTACAATACAACTACTAAAGTTCTTGAGGTTTACGGAGCTTCAGCAGGTCTTACAGGTATATCCATTCTTTATGATAATATTATTCAAGCTACGCTTACTGTAAATGTTGAGGAAGCAGCAGCACCATCGCAGCTTACAGCAGTTAATTTACCTACAGTCTTCCAAAAAACAGCTTATGCTGATATGACACTGGATAACTTCACAATCTATGACCAATACTATTCATTAATAGGTTTATCAACAGGTTATAGGATTGAGATAAGTGGTACAGCAGGACTAACCGTTGCTCCCAGTGTTCTTACCAGCACAAATGGGACAACTAGAATAACTGCTCCAAATACTGTTGGTAATTATGATTTGATATTCTCGCTGAAAGATCCAAGCGGAAATACCTTATCAACACAGTCAATGGTAATTACAGTAATTGATTCAGCAGCCGTCACATCATACCAGATTGAGCCTATATCAAATGTATATGCGAAAATTGAGACAAATGGTTCTTTAGCTGATAAAACAGCTTATTATAAACCAATAAACATAGTTGGCAGAACATCTTCTGGAATTAGTGTTCAACTGGTATATGATCCAGCAACAGGGTTACCAGCAGATATACTTATGATTACTTCCACAAACAACTCATTTAGTTTTGTTGTTCACAATGGGAAGAAGCATCTGACTACAACATATGACAGTACAGCATCGTCAATATCAACAACAATTAAGATATTTACAGGCCAGGGAGAAGTGGGAAGCACAACTGTAACAGCATCATCTGTTGCTCCGTATATGCATAATGTATACTTTGAACAGACAAGCATAACACTTTCAAGATCATCAGGAGTTACGAAAGATTTCTTAGATTATCTGAAAGCTAAAGACCAGTATGGTGTCAATTATGTTCTTGGTTCAGCAAATATATACTATATGACAACTAATTCTTCTATCATATCAGTAGATAATACTGCTGATACATTCACACTTGTAGCAACTGGAGCATGTACACTTAGAGCATACTTTGCAGCAACAGACAGAACAGTAGAAATGAATGTCAATGTTATTAATTAATATGAATTTCATATTTAATAGAATTTAAAATTATAAGAGTGGCCTTTCGGGGCCACTTTTATTACATTTTTGTAACAAGTGAATAACAGTTTTGTAATATTTTAAGATTCATAAATATGGAATGATATACTTCATCCATAAAGTAGGCATATAATGCCACTAATTTACAAGGAGGAAAAACATGAAAACAAGAAAGTTATTAGCACTAGTATTGGCTATAGCGATGATTGCAACAGTATTTGTTGTTCCATCAGCTGCAGTTGCTCCTGGTGCTGCTTGCGAAATTCTTGGTCTCTTAGAAGGCGATGGCGAAGGCGTTACAGCTGAATATCTCGCTAAAGGCACAACAAGAGCTCAGGGATTACTAATTACTCTAAGAGCTAGAGGATTAGAAGATGAAGCAAAAGCTTTCACAGGCACGGATAATTTCGCAGATGCTGCTGATGTAAACATCGCATTCTGGGGACCTATTCTTGCTTATGCGTACGCTAATCCTGATTTAGGCTGGATAGGCGACGGCGATGGAAACTTCAGACCTGCAGATCTTATGACAGGAGCAGAACTTGCAAAAGTTATGCTTGCAGTTCTTGGATATGAGCAGGGAGTTGACTTCGAATGGGCTGACATAGCTACATTCGCAGCTTCCAAAGGAGTTACTGTTGTAGAAGGCACAGCAACAAACGATGATCTTGCAGCTTCATTAGTAGAAGCTCTAGCACTTGAAACAACAGAAGGAACAGTCCTTATAGACGCTA
>JAQVAJ010000160.1:2434-4628 GCA_028690885.1 Clostridia bacterium | reverse complement strand
TGGTATTATGAAGATATGGGTTTTAAAAACAGTCCGTTTATATCTTGTGATATGTATGACAGATTTCTATATCCAGCACATAAATATACTATTGATTATGCCAAAAGTTGTAATCTTCCAGTTATAATGCATTCATGCGGTTTTGTGGAACCTTTAATACCGAATATGCTTAAATCTGGTATTGACTGCTTGCAGGTAATTGAAGTAAAAGCAGGTATGGATTTACTAAGAATACATAAAAATTACAAAGAAAGACTATCATTAATGGGAGGCATTGATGTAAGAACCCTATATACAAATGATAAGAAAATTATTGACAAAGAACTTGAATCGAAAATACCTTTTGTAAAAGAAGGTTTTGGATATGTCTTGCATTCTGACCATTCAATACCTAATACTGTAAATTTTGATACATATCAGTATTTTATAAACAGAGGATTAGAGTTAGGAACATATTAATGGAGGTTAACATGAAAAACAACAATAATAAAAGGAAAGTACATCTTATATGCAATGCACATATAGACCCGGTTTGGTTATGGAACTGGGAAGAGGGAGCAGCTGCAGCAATTTCAACTTTTAAAAGCGCAGTTCGTTTCTGCAAGGAGTATGATGAATTCGTATTTAATCATAATGAAGCTGTTCTTTACAAATGGATTGAAGAATATGATCCTGCTCTTTTTGAAGAGATTAAAGAACTGATAAAGTCAGGTAAATGGATAGTAATAGGGGGATGGTATCTGCAACCAGATTGTAATATGCCAAGTGGTGAGTCTTTTGTGAGACAGATTGAAGAAGGAAGACGTTACTTCATGGAGAAATTTGGAGTTGATGGAGGAAAAACAGCTATTAATTTCGATCCATTTGGTCATACGATTGGACTAGTGCAGATAATGAAAGATGCTGGTTATGAAAATTACATAATCTGCAGACCTGCAAAACTTATATATGATGATACTGATTTAAATAATAAGCACATAAAATGGACAGGATATAACAATAAATCAATAAATGTATTTAAAGCTACGAGTTATGGATCGAGACTTGGCGAATTTAAAAACAAATATCCACAACTTATTGGTAATCAACTGGATAAAAAAGATGTAGGAGTCTTATGGGGTGTAGGAAATCATGGTGGTGGACCATCAAAAAAAGATTTAGATGATATACGTAATATAATTGAAGATTCAGATGAAATTGTCGTACATACAAATCCTGATAAATTTTTTGAAGAGTATCTAAATAGAAATACACATGACCGTACTTTGAAAAAATCAATACATTCCTTCAGTGTTGGCTGTTATACCTCTATGACAAAAGTCAAACAGAAGCATAGGGAACTAGAAAATAAACTATTGTTATGTGAAAAAATGCTAAGTCATGCAGTTTCAAACAATCTTCTAGAAAATTACGAACATGAAATGATGCATGATGCATGGCAGGATCTGCTTTTCTGCCAGTTCCATGATTCTTTACCAGGATCAAGCATACAAATTGTTGAAGAGGATATTCTAAAAAGACTTTATCATGGTCTTGAAATAACCGACAGACTTATATACAGATCTTATTTCAGACTGGTTAAAGGTCAAAAACCTGCAAAAGAAGGACAATATCCAGTATTAGTATACAACCCTCATCCATATAGAGTGAAAACAAATGTGGAGTGTGAATATGTTCTTGCAGAACAAAACAGAATCCCAAATACATTTTCCAAAGGGGATGTATTTGATGAGAATGATAATATTGTATTATGTCAAAATGAAAAAGAAAGTTCAAATGTTCCAATGGACTGGGCAAAAAAAGTCGTATTTGAAGCCGAATTGGAACCTATGTCCGTTAATAGATTTAATATTGTAAACAGAATTGTGGAAAAGAAACCTTATGACGAAGTTAAATATGATAACGACTATATATGTTTTGATAATAAGTCAATGAATGTTTTAATAAGTAAAAAGACTGGTTTAATTGATTCTTATATTGTAAACGGAAAAGAATATATAAAAAAAGGTGGATGTGAATTACTAGTAATACAAGATAACTGTGATTCATGGGGAATGACTGTAAATTCGTATACAAATATTAAAAGTAGATTTAAACTTGCAACACCAAAACAATCAGCAAAAATATGTGGGGTTGACAAAGATGAATTGGATCCCGTGCGGGTAATAGAAAATAGTGAATTAAGAATGATAGT
>JAQVAJ010000160.1:0-2334 GCA_028690885.1 Clostridia bacterium | reverse complement strand
CCACAAGAAGGGTGGTTAAAAAATGCATACCTTGTTCCATCTGTATGGAGAAAATCTCTTGAATGTGTTAAAAAAGAAAATGAAGAGTTTTTTCGAGATGCAACTGAAGAAGATATAAAAAACATTGAAGTACTTGATTTTTTATATGATGATTATAATTATCCAAAAGAATGGACTAGGACTAAAAATGCATGGGTAAAAACTGATTTTTTTATTAATACAGTTGATGAAGATACTCAATATTTAATCTTGCTTGAAGCAGTAATGCCGTATTCAAAAATTTATATTAATGGTGTTCATGTGTCTGAATTTGTTCATCCCACTTTACCTAATGAAATTGATATATCTGATTTTATTAAAAAAGGAAATAATGAATTAGCTGTTTTAATTACTGATTATGATAAAGATGAATATGGAAGATATATGACTCCAACTGGAACTATGCTTATTGCAGAAAATTGCGGCATTTGGCAGGATGTTTATTTATGTAGGAGAAATAAGCTTCATATCGAAGATTGTTCAATCAGAACTTGTTGTGAAAATGGCAAAATAGAAGTTATTACAGATATAGCTAATAATGGGAAATTTAATGGGAGTATTGATCTTTATGCGTATATTTATGATAAGGACAATAAGGAAAAACTTTTTTGTATTGGAAAAGAAACATTTTATATAGAACCTTCAAAGCGACAAGTAATCAAATTTAGTGGTTTTTACAAAGAAGCCAGATTATGGGAACCATCAGATCCTAATTTGTATACAGTTGTAATAGAAATAGTTGTTGATAACAACTTGATTAATACATATTCTGAAAGGTTTGGATTCAGACAAATTGAAATAAAAGGAAAAGATATATTACTCAACAACAAACCAATTCACTTATTTTCAGACTGGGGTCATAAGGTTACAACATACTGTTATACAAAAGAATGGATATCTGCTTGGTTTGATATGATTAAAGACTGTAATATGAATCATTCCAGGCTTCACACATGTCCTCATCCAAAAATAGTACTAGATATGGCTGATGAACAGGGTATATTGATTACTGCAGAAACTGGGTTGCATGGTTCAGGTGGATATCAGGCATCAAATAGTGAGCAATACTGGGAAAATGCAAAAGATCATGTCATAAGATTTATTAAAAGAGATAAGAACCATCCTTCATTAATATTATGGAGTGTGGAAAATGAAATGAGGTGGAATCAAAAAGGTGAAGAGATCCAATATCCGGAAAAAATACTTAAGCATTTACCAGAAATTAAAAACCTCATTAATGAACTTGACCCTACAAGACCTGCATATCATGAAGGGGATAGTTCTTTATGGGATGAATCATCCCAGGATATAGTTTCACGACATTATGGAAAGGATGGAGTTGGAGCAGACTGGTGGGATGAGAAAAAGCCACTTCATTTTGGTGAGATGGCTCTATATCATTACGAAGGTCCTAATACAGCAGTAAATATATGTGGTGATAAAGCATATACAGACTTTAAAGAAGTCGACATCGCTTCTGGTCTTGATGCAAAAATGTTAATTGAATATGGAAGAACAAAAGGAATTTCATGTTTTGGACCTTGGAATCAGTCGTGTTTGAAGTTAATAAGATATCCGGATAAAGACATATCTCTTAAGTACAAAGATTATAATAAACCTGGAGTTAAACCTCTATTTGTTAGAGCATATACAAGTGAATTTGCGTTTTGGAAAAAAGAGAAAAATTACAGAACGCAAAAATCCTTCAATATTCAGAAAAATGCTTTTAGACCATTTGCACTAATTGATTATTCTTTAAAAGATTCATATTTTGATAGACAGACAATTGAGAGGAATGTTTATCTGGTTAATGATTTTAAAGATGATGTTTGTGGATCACTTACTGTATTTTTTGATAATACAGAGATTTTAAGAAAAGAAATTACTATAAAATCCGGGTATGTTGAAAAACAAAATATTTTAATCAATAATAATATAGAAAGTTCGAAAGAGTATATATCAGAACATATATTAAAATATAGTTTTAAATCCAATGAATTAGTTCTTGATGAACAATCTTTTAAGGTAAACATATATAATATAAAATCAAAACATATTCACATTTTTGCAAAAAAGATAAATAATAGAAAATTAAGTATTTATAATGGAGAAGTATATAAAGATTTTTTAACGTCAGTAAATGTGAATTTCAATAGTTTTGATAATATTGAGGATATAAATAGTAATAATACCGATATTCTTATTATTGGAAATAATTGCATTCAAGATGGAAGCACATTGCATGAGAATATAAGGGTGTTGCTTGAGCAAGGTGTAAATATGTTATTAATGGAA
>JAQVAJ010000159.1 GCA_028690885.1 Clostridia bacterium | reverse complement strand
CAATTGGAGAAGGTGGCGGAGAACTGGCTAAACAGCTTTTAGGAAAAACTTACAGCATTAAGTATCCAGAAGTCTGTCTCATCTATTTAAAAGGCCAGCTCAAAAAAGGAGTTGGACCTCACGATGTAGCAATATATATGATAGGGAAATTATTTAAGAAAGCGCTTGTAACGAACAAAATACTGGAATTTGCAGGACCTGGCATAAAAAACCTTTCAATGGATGACAGAATGGGAATTGATGTAATGACTACGGAAACAGCTTGTCTCTCATCTATATGGGTGACTGATGAAATGACAAGGAAGTACTACGAAATACACGGGAGAAAAGATGCATATAAAAAATTGCAGCCAGCTGATAAAGCTTATTACAACTGTGCCCTGGTTATTGACTTGTCAGAAATCGAACCGATGATCGCTCTGCCTTATCATCCTTCAAACGCATATACGATAAGAGAATTTTTAGATAACAGTTTGGATATACTTCATAGCTTGAAGCTAGATTCTCTTAATGAATTTGCTGATACAAAGAACAAGAGCTTCTTCTCAGGTCAGGGGATTATTGCAGGATGTGCCGGTGGGACATATGAAAACATAATTGAAGCTTCTGAAATACTGGAAAAAGGAGATACTGGAAGCGATCGTTTCTCGTTGTCTGTGTATCCGCAAAGCCAGCCTGTTGCATATGCTCTTAACAAGATAGGGTGCATGAATAAGCTTATGGAAGCAGGTGCAGTAATAAAGACTGCATTCTGCGGTCCTTGTTTTGGAGCAGGAGATGTGCCTGCAAATAACACATTATCTGTTCGCCATACAACAAGAAATTTTGAAAACCGGGAAGGATCAATACCTAAGAACGGGCAGTCAGCATACGTAGCTTTAATGGATGCAAGGAGCATAGCCGCTACTGCGCTAAATAAAGGTTACATAACACCAGGTACTGATATTGATTATGAAAAATCTATTCCGGAATATGAATTCAATAAAAGCATTTACGATAGACGCGTGTACTATGGTTATAATAAGCCTGATTATTCTCAAGACCTCATATATGGCCCGAATATAAAACCATGGCCTGAAATACCAAAATGTCCTGAGAATCTTTTACTTAAGGTTGCTGCAGTATTAAAAGATGAAGTTACTACAACTGATGAGCTTATACCATCTGGAGAGACATCATCATACAGGTCTAACCCTATGGCTTTAGCGGAATTCACATTATCAAGAAAAGCTCCAGATTATGTAATGAATACAAAAATGGCTCTTAAAGAAGAGGAAGTAGACGGACACCTTATTTTTGCAAAGAAGCCTGGTGACGGCTCAGCAAGAGAACAGGCAGCATCATGTCAGCGAGTTCTTAAAGGGTTTGCAAATATAGCATATGAGTATGCTACTAAAAGATACCGCAGTAACCTCATTAACTGGGGAATGATTCCTTTTATAGTAAAAGAGGAATTGGAACTTAATACAAATGATTACGTCTATATACCAGGTATAAGGCAAGCCATACTTAATGGTGAAGAAACTATAAAAGCTTACATAGCTTCTGATAAACAGACTGTTATGACAAAAGATAGCAAAGCTAAAGTTATAATCTTATACATAGAAGGATTATCAGAAACTGAAAGAGATGTACTTGCAGATGGTTGTATGATAAACTATTACAGAAAAAGCATGTAACGGAGGAACGAATGGTAAAGAAGACTCTAATGATTTTGATTGCTGCAGTATTAATGTTTTCATTATGCTCATGCAATAACAAGACAACTGAAACAAATTCACCTGGACCAACTCACGTGATTTCATCAGATGCTGACTGGCCTACTGAATATGCAGGCTCAGATGTTTTACCAAAGATTCAGGACGGGGATGTGAATTACTACAAGCTCTATGATAGAGTTTTAAGAATATATATATATAATGTTGATGAGAATTCATTTCTGCAATATATTGAACTGCTAAAACAGACGGGATACTCTGATATAGCAGTTGAAACAAAAGAAGCTTTTTCAGGTAATTTAAATGAATACTCTATTGTTATGAACAGAGACAATGATACCAACAGAATGGTTCTTGAACTTACTACTCCTCTGTCATGGCCTAAGGAGGGATATATTACTATGTTGCCTGTTCCTCCTGATGTTAAGATAATACAGATTATCGGAGAGTCTAACAGCATTACTGTTATTGCAGAGGATATAGGAAAAACTAATTTTGCAGCTTATACTGCTGATATTATAGCTGCAGGATTCAAAGATATACTTGTTACATCAGATACAGTATTTGTAGCGGAGAATGAAGAGTATATTGCTACAATAGTAAGGCAGCCAGAAAAAAATACAATGGATATAGGTGTATATGAAAAAAATTGATAATGATAATATTTTAGATTTTGAAGATGATATATTCGAAGAGTTGAGGCTTGATGAAGCGGATATGGCTCTTCTTGAGAAGATAGATCACGAAATTGAGTCTACTCTTAAGAATATTCGGATTTATGACCTTCAGACAAATAAGAAAATGGCGGATTTTTTATCGGAAGAGATAAATAATCAAGGTGAGCGTATTAATAAGCTTGTAGATGATGCGTCACCTCAGCTAAAGAAATTTCTAGTAGGGCGAATTGAGAAGATAAAAGGCACTTATTTGAATTAATGCAAAGACAAAAAATAGGTAGCCAACAATATAAAGAAATATTATATAAGCTATTGACATGCGGAAGCGATTGATATAGAATAATTGATAATGCGCTAATCTGCGTATTTTTGCGCCTGTCGACATGAAAATTCATGAAATCTGGGTGCATACGGTAACATATGGCACCGGTTTTCCTAAGCTTAAATGGTAACCGATACCAAGAGGATGAGATAGAAAAGGACATGAGGTGACTAATTAATGATACATCCTATTCAATACGGGAAAAGAGAAAGAATGAGTTTCTCAAAAATCAAAGAAGTTCTAGAAATGCCAAATCTTATTGAAGTTCAGAAAAAATCTTATCAGTGGTTCCTTGACGAAGGTCTAAGGGAAGTATTTAAGGATGTCTCGCCAGTGCGCGATCATACTGATAATCTTATTCTGGAATTCTTAGATTACAGAATTGCAGAAAGCCCAAAGCTTGATGTTCAAGAATGTAAAGAAAGAGATGCGACATATCAGGCTCCTTTAAGGGTCAAGGTTAGATTGATTAGAAAAGATACCGGTGAAGTTAAAGAACAAGAAATCTTCATGGGTGATTTTCCGATAATGACCGATACCGGCACATTTATAATAAATGGTGCTGAAAGGGTTATAGTCAGCCAGCTGGTCAGATCTCCAGGCACATATTATGCTGAGAAAAAAGACAAAACAGGCAAGAGCCTGTATTCCAGTACTTTGATACCAAATAGAGGAGCATGGATTGAATATGAAACTGATTCAAATGGAATCCTCTATGTAAGAATTGACAGAACAAGAAAACTTCCTCTTACTGTATTTTTAAGAGCATTAGGGTTTGCTACTGATGCAGAAATAAGTGCAGTATTTGGTGAGGATTATAAACTTGATGCCACATATGCAAAAGATGAAACAAAAACCAGAGAAGGCGGACTGTTTGAAATCTATAAAAGATTAAGACCAGGCGAACCTCCTACAACAGAAAGTGCTGAAAGCTTATTTGAAGGATTATTCTTTGATCCCAGAAGATACGATCTGGCTAGATTTGGAAGATATAAGTTTAATAAAAAATTATCGATAGCTCCAAGATTAGTAGGAAATATTTCTGCTGAAACTATTATCGATAAGAGCACAGGTGAGATTCTTTTAAGTGAAGATGACAAGATTACAGAAGATCAGGCAAATGCAATTGAAAATTCCGGAATTAATGTTGTAAAAGTAAAATGTGATAACCATGTTCATGTGGTTATAGGAAATGACACAGTCAATGCAGCATACTTTGTTGATTTTGATTACAAAGCACTTGGCCTTACAGATAAAGTCAGTTATAAAGTTTTAAAAGATATACTTGATACATATGATAATGAAAAAGATATTAAAGAAGCGTTTGAAAAGAGAAAATACGAACTCTGTCCAAAGAATATCACCAAATATGATATTATCGCTTCAATCAGTTACCTTTTGGGATTAGACTATGGACTATATAATGTTGATGATATTGACCATCTTGGAAACAGAAGGATAAGATCAGTTGGTGAGTTATTACAGAATCAGTTCAGAATAGGTTTTGCAAGAATGGAAAGAGTTATCCGTGAAAAGATGACTATTCAGGATATAGATATAGTAACACCTCAGGCTTTGATAAATATCCGTCCAGTAACAGCTGTTATTAAAGAATTCTTTGGTTCCAGTCAGCTGTCTCAGTTTATGGACCAGCCCAACCCTCTTGCAGAAATTACGCACAAGAGAAGATTATCAGCATTAGGACCTGGCGGATTAAGCAGGGAAAGAGCAAACTTCGAAGTTCGTGACGTTCATTATTCCCATTACGGAAGGATGTGTCCTATTGAAACTCCTGAAGGACCAAATATCGGCCTTATAGCCTCATTAAGCACATATGCAAGAATAAATGAATATGGTTTTATTGAGACGCCTTATCGTAAAGTTAACAAAGAAACTCATGTTGTTACTGAAGTTATCGATTATCTGACAGCTGATGAAG
>JAQVAJ010000158.1 GCA_028690885.1 Clostridia bacterium | reverse complement strand
CAAAAAACATTAAAGCTGATACCAAAAATAATAATATGTAAACAGGTAACCCTGGAAATACATATATATATACTAATAAAAGTAAAGCTATTAAACTGCTTATTATCCTAACTTTCATCTGACCTTTCTCCAAAACGACGGTTGCGCTTATTGAAATCGTTAATTGCTTTTTTTAGATGCTCTATTGTAAAATCTGGCCATAAAATATCAGAAAACCAGAGTTCAGAATATGAAGCCTGATATAGTAGAAAATTTGAAAGTCTTTGTTCTCCGCTTGGTCTAATAATTAAATCTGGATCTGGAATATCTTTTGTGTAAAGATATTCCTTTATCAAATCCTCATTTATATTATTTATATCAAGATTTTTAGAACATACATCATTGCATATGTTTTTTACAGCATCTGCAATTTCTTGTCGTGCACCATAATTTAATGCAATTATGAAATTAAGACCAGATTTATGCTTCGATATCTTTTCAATCTTTTCCATACTCTTAATCATACTTTTTTTTAATTTATCTCTTGATCCGATAAAGCGTATTCTTATATTTGATTTTTCCAACCGTCCTGAAGTGTCATTTAAAAATTCCTGAAGCAGACTCATTAAATAATTAACTTCACTTTTAGGTCTTTTCCAGTTTTCAGTAGAAAAAGTGTAAGCTGTAATATATTTAATACCCAGCTTATCACTTTCTTCAATTAAAGTCTGAATTGCATCTGCACCACATTTATGACCATAACTGACAGGCATCTTTTTCTGCTTTGCCCACCTTCCGTTACCATCCATAATGATGCCAATATGTTGAGGTAATTGCATTTAACCTATTCTCCGTTCTTGTGAGATGATTAAACTTCCATTATCTCATCTGTTTTATTCTTTACGATATCATCAATCTTTGTTATATGCTCATCTGTAAGTGTTTGAATATCTTTTTCAATAATTGTATAATCATCTTCAGTTATTTCTGAGTCTTTTCTTTGTTTTTTGTATTTTTCAATATCATCTCTTCGAATATTTCTAATTTTTACCTTAGCTTCTTCACCATATGTTTTTACTTTTTTAACAAGCTCTTCTCTTCTTTCTTGAGATAAGACTGGAAATATTAAGCGTATAACTCTTCCATCACTTTGTGGATTAATACCAAGGTCTGATGCATAAATCGCTTTTTCTACTTCCTTTAGAATAGATGTATCCCAAGGCTGAATTACTAAAAGTCTTGGTTCTGGTGAAGAAACATTACCTATTTGATTTAGCGGGGTCTTTTGACCGTAATAATCAACATAAATATTATTAAGAACAGAAGGATTTGCTCTTCCTGCTCTTATTGTGGAGATATGTTCGCTGAATGCATCAATAGCCTGTGACATTAATTCGGTTGTTTTACTGTATTCATCTTTATTTATCATAACAATACTCCTTTTCGTCTAATAAGATAAATACATTCTACACAATATGAGGTCATTTTTCAATAATGGTTCCTATATTTCCACCTCTAGATGCTTCAATAATATTTTTTGGTTCATTTAATGCAAACAACACTGAACTCATTGAGAACTCATCACATAATACAGCAGCTGCCATATCTATAACTGTTAGTTGCTCAGACAAGATTTTAGAATATGTTACTCTTTCGTATTTAATTGCATCCGTATGTTTTTTAGGATCCTTATCATATACACCATCAACGTTTTTTGCAAATAATATTACATCAGCATTTATTTCAATTCCTCTTAATGCAGCTGCCATATCAGTTGAGAAGTAAGGATTTCCAGTTCCTGCAGCAAGTATTGTTATTATTCCATTCTTTAAATCTCTGACTGCATCATCTCTTCTGTATGTTTTGCATATCTCGCTCATTAAGACTGCTGAATATACTTCAGAATCCAAACCTGTTTTTTCAAGAGCATCTTTAAGTGCAATACTATTAATTATAGTTGCAAGCATACCCATCGAATCAGCTCTGGATCGTACAATATCTTTAATATCTCTACCTCTGACGAAATTACCAGCTCCAACTACAATAGCTATTTCCTTACCATCATTTTTAATCTGTTTAAGCGCTTTAGCAATATCCATTAAGGTTTCCATATCAATATTTCCACCATTATTTCCTGAGAACACCTCACCGCTTAATTTTATTAATATTCTTTTATAATTCATATCAAACTCCAAAATAAAAGGCACATTTAAGTGCCTTGTTATTGTTATTTACTTATTTGCTTAGCAACTTCATCAGCAAAATTCTCTTCTCTCTTCTGCAATCCCTCACCCATCTCATATCTTGTAAATCTTCTTACAGAAATATTTTCACCAATCTTTGCTATTATTTCATTGGTCATTTGCTGTACAGATATATCTGGATTTCTTATATATGCCTGATCTAAAAGACAAACTTGCTTGTAAAACTTCTCAATCCTGCCTTCAATCATTTTTTCAACAACTTTTTCGGGTTTACCCTCGTTTAAAGCCTGACTCTTTAAAATAGCTTTTTCTTTTTCAATTATTTCAGCAGGAATCTCTTCTCTTCTGACATACTCAGGTTTTGATGCTGCTATCTGCATTGCAATATCTTTAACATACGCTAAAAAATCTTCATTTTTAGCTGCAAAATCTGTTTCAATATTTACTTCTACAAGAACACCTATTCTACCGCCGCCATGTATATATGATCCAACAACACCTTCAGCTGCTATTCTTCCTGATTTCTTTTGAGCATTAGCTAATCCTCTTTCTCTTAATATATCTACAGCTTTTGCAAAATCACCATTTGATTCAACCAAAGCCTTCTTACATTCCATCATTCCGACTCCAGTCTTTTCTCTGAGTTCTTTAACTGCACTTGCACTAATCATTAATATTACCTCCTATATACTATTACTTAATATCTTCATCAGAATCAACTTCGGCATCTGAATCAACTTCAACCTTGGTCTCAATTCTTGTTTCTATTTCTTTTTCTTCTTCAGCTTTATCTTCAACTAAATCATTTTCAGCTTCAATTTTTGCTTTTTTTGCTTTTTCTTTCTTAGCTTCTTCTACTCTTTTTTCTTCTTTCTTAATCTTTAGAAGTTCTTCTTCTGTAAGCTTAGTCATATCTATTTCTTCATCATCCTCAACAGAAAAAGATTCTCCTTGATTAGCTTCAATAACAGAATTTGCTATTACACTTGTAATAAGTTTTACAGCTCTTATTGCATCATCATTCCCAGGAATTACGTAATCAACTTCGTCAGGATCGCAGTTTGTGTCAATTATAGCTACAACAGGTATGTCAAGCTTCTTTGCTTCAAGTACTGCGTTTCTTTCTTTTTTAGGATCAATTACAAAAAGAACATTTGGTATACCATGCATATCTTTTATGCCACCAAGATTCTTCTCTAATTTTTCCATTTCTGCTTTCAATTTGATTACTTCTTTCTTTGGAAGAGATTCAAAAGTGCCGTTATTTTCCATTTCATGAAGTTTCTTAAGATATGCAATTCTTTTTTCGATAGTCTTGTAGTTAGTTAATGTTCCGCCAAGCCATCTTGTATTGATAAAAAACATTCCACATCTCAAAGCTTCTTCTTCAACACATTCCTGAGCTTGTTTCTTTGTTCCTACAAATAATACTTCACCGCCATTAAGAACTATGTTTTTTACAAAATCATAGGCAAGTTCTATCTGTTTTACTGTTTTTTGCAAATCAATAATATGAATTCCGTTTCTCTCAGTAAAAATATATTCTGACATTTTTGGATTCCATCTTCTTGTTTGGTGTCCGAAATGAACACCTGCTTCTAATAGTTGTTTCATTGAAATAACTGACATTTTTATTTTCCTCCGTTTTTTTCCTCTGGCAGCTTCATCTTTATGCACAACGTTTTACGCAACTTACACAAATTCACTGCCATGTGTTATTTTCTTATGAATTATACATTACATGAGTATATATTGCAATATCTTTTTTTTACAGTATTTATTTAAATAAAAGTAATTGAATCCTTTATATAAATAAAAAACTTAAAAAAAGACCCGAGATTTTCTCAGGTCTTTAGCTAAACAAAACAGATTAATTTAAAGATGACCAAACATCGTTATAACTTTGTTTTGAAGTTTTACCGAGTCTTGAGTTCATCTCATCGATTACAGCCTGTGGGTTAAATCCCATAATTACTTGTAGATATGTCTTTAATGCTACTTGATGAGCTATACCTTCAACCATAGTATCTGAAACATATTTAAGTCCAGCTGTTGACCATTCACCTTTTACTGAGGTAAAGGCTTCCATATCAGGTTCTTTCATGCTTTCTGGAAGAATGTATAATCTGCCATCATTGTACTCATTAAGAACATCATACCTTCTCCTAAGATTAGCAGCAGTAATCTCCACCTGATCTTTATCCCACTGCGCATCACCAGAGTTATATGCAGAAGTGAACCCAAATGATCCTACATCCAATGCATAATCAGGATGTCCTGCTGTTACCTGGGGTTGTGCTCCACCTTGTACTGTACCAACTTCGGCGTTGAACTGAGATGTTAATACATAAACTGTCTTTCCATCTAGGAAGAAGCCTTCTTTTCCGTTCTTGTCAGCCTGCGGAATACCATACCTGAATGTGAAGAAACTTTCAGGTGTTCCCCAAAGTAATGTAACAAACCAATTAATTACTTCCTTAGGCTGTTCTGTATT
>JAQVAJ010000157.1 GCA_028690885.1 Clostridia bacterium | reverse complement strand
CTCTGCTTATGTTGACATAGATGTATTCAGAATGATAAAATATTCTTTTGAAGAGCTCGTATATGTTGCAGGAAAACGGTCTGTGACGTTTCTACCGGGGCGCCTTAGACCCGACTATGAGTGGCTTATTCCATTGCTTTGATTTTTTATGGTGCAGTCACTACGAGGCTGCATTTTTTAATGGGAGGGGAATATGAAAGTATTAGTTCTAATGGGAAGCGACAGTGATTACAAAACAGTTGAGCCCGGTCTGAAATTTTTTGAAGATTTAAATATTGAATATCAAGTCAGAGTGTGTTCTGCACATCGTACACCACATATAGCAGCAGAATTGGCTTCAAATGCAAAGAGTAACGGTTTTAAGGTTATTATCGCAGCTGCAGGAAAATCTGCTCATTTAGCAGGAGTCTTAGCTGCTCATACAATACTGCCGGTTATAGGTATTCCGGTAAAAACAAGTGATTTGGGCGGGATGGATTCTCTTCTTTCAACAGTACAGATGCCATCAGGAGTTCCTGTTGCTACAGTAGCTATTGACGGCGGCAAGAATGCAGCAATATTAGCAACACAGATACTGGCATTAAGTAATGAAGAATTATGTTTGAAACTGGAACAGTTCAAAAAAGATATGGAACAACAGGTAATCCAAAAAGATATGGAGATAAACAAGAAATAATATGAGTGGAATTTTCGGAGTATATTCAAAAGACAAGTCGGTAAACATAGCAGATACGATATATTACGGGCTTTATGCCCTCCAGCACAGAGGACAGCAAAGTGCAGGTATCGCAGTAAGGGATAATGAATTAATAGAGTGGTATAAGGCTAAAGGCCTTGTTCCTGAAGTCTTCAAACCATCAGATTTAGAGAAACTTTCAGGTGATGCAGGAATAGGACATGTGAGATATTCCACATCTGGTGATGTCTCAAAAGGAACCATAGAGCCTTTAGTGTTGAAGTACATAAGCGGATATATGGCTATAGCAAAAAATGGAAATGTCATTAATTCCAATGAATTGAGAGAGGAACTTGAAGCTAATGGATGCATGTTCCATACCACTAATGATACCGAAGTTATTGCTGCCTTACTTACTAAATTCAGGATAGGAAGCGAGCACATAGAGGACTCTGTGGAGCAGATGGTGAAGTATATAAAAGGGTCATATGCAATTACTATGATTACACCAAGATACTTAATAGGTTTAAGAGATCCTTTAGGAATAATGCCCTTATGTATAGGGAAAATAAACGATTCAACATATATCATATCCAGCGAGTCTGCAGGTATTGATGCTGTAGGTGGACATTTCATAAGAGATGTTGAACCAGGAGAACTTGTATTAATTGATTCAAATGGAATACAGTCAAGAAAATTGTTTGAATGCAAGAAAAGCAGCTTGTGTATATTTGAGCATGTATATTTTGCGAGACCTGACAGTATAATTGACGGAGCATCAACACATGATGCAAGAGTAAATGCAGGAAGAATTTTAGCAAAAGAGCAACCTGTTGAAGCTGATGTAGTAATTGGAGTTCCAGATGGCGGTACAGATATGGCTTTTGGTTTTTCACAAGGAAGCGGTATACCGGTTGCAGCAGGTCTTTTAAGAAATAAATATGTAGGAAGAACTTTTATCGCACCAAATCAGAATGACAGGGAAATTGCAGTAAAAATAAAATTTAACCCTGTAAAAACTGAAGTCAAAGGGAAAAGGGTAGTTTTGGTTGACGATTCAATTGTAAGAGGAACTACAACCAAGATACTTGTCAGAATGCTAAGGGAAGCCGGAGCAAAAGAGGTTCATCTTAGAATATGCTCACCTCCATATAAATTCCCATGCTACTTCGGAGTTGATACATCAAGCAGAGGGCAGTTGTTAGCAAGCAATAATGACAAAGAAGCTATATGTAAATGGATAGGAGCAGACAGCCTTGAGTATATAAGTTATGAAGGGATACTAAAAGCCCCTATAAATTCAAGGGTTGGATTCTGTACTTCCTGTTTTACAGGAATATATCCTATAGATGTGCCAAAAGAAGTTTAGAATAATACCTTCAGGAGGATAATTAATATGAAAGATGCATATAAAGAAGCGGGAGTTGACGTAAGAGCTGGTTACGAATCAGTAGCTTTGATTAAAAAACATATACAAAGAACAGTTATACCAGGAGTTCTTGGAGGCATAGGAAGTTTTTCTGGTTTGTTTGAGATTGATTTGAAGAAGTATCCTAATCCAGTTCTTGTTTCGGGAACTGACGGAGTTGGTACGAAATTAAAACTTGCACATTCATTAAAGGTTCATGACACTATAGGCATAGATGCAGTAGCAATGTGTGTAAACGATGTATTATGCCAGGGAGCAGATCCGTTGTTCTTTCTTGATTACATAGCTTGTGGAAAAAATTTTCCAAATATAATCGAGCAGATAGTGAAAGGTGTTGCAGAGGGTTGTATACAATCTGAGTGCGCGCTTGTTGGCGGAGAAACAGCTGAGATGCCTGGTTTCTATAAAGAAGATGAGTATGATATAGCGGGATTCTGTGTAGGAGTGGTCAACAAACCAGATATCATTGACGGGTCAGCAATAGAAGAGGGTGATGTGCTTTTAGGTTTAGCTTCCACAGGTGTTCACAGTAATGGGTTTTCACTGGTCAGAAAAATTTTCGGTGATGATGCTCAAAGCCTAAATATGACATATCCCGGATTTTATAAATCAATCGGAGACATACTTTTAAAACCAACAAAAATATATGTTAAAGATATTAAAAGAATTAGAAATATTGCAAAAATAAAAGGAATGAGCCATATTACCGGAGGCGGTTTTGTGGAGAATATTCCAAGAATGTTTTCTCAAAGAGAAGATCTTACACCGGTTATCAGTAAAGGAACATGGGATATACCTTCCATATTTGACCTTTTGGCTGAAAAAGGCGGAATAACAGAGGATAATATGTATCGCACATTCAATATGGGTATCGGTATGGTTATTGCCCTAAGTAAGGAAGATGCTAGAAAAGTAAAAAATGAGCTTAAAGATGATATACAAGAGATAGGCTATGTAGCAGCAGCTAAAGAAGTCAAAGACAAAAAAAACATTGAAGAGAATATATATATAAGAGGATAGGAAAAATGATTAAAAGAGCATTAATAAGTGTAAGCGACAAAAGTGGTATTGTGGAATTTGCAAAGAAATTAAGTGACATGAAAGTTGAGATAATTTCAACTGGAGGCACTTCAAAGATCTTAAATGAAAACGGCATTAAAGTAATACCTATTGAAAACATAACAGGATTTAAAGAATGTTTAGATGGAAGAGTGAAAACTCTCCATCCTAATATCCATGCAGGACTACTTGCAAGAAGAGATCTTAAAGACCATATGGATACATTGGATAGTCTGGGTATAACTCCTATCGATATGCTGGTTATAAACCTGTATCCTTTCAAAAAAACAATAATGAAAAGCGACGTAACTAAAGAAGAAGCTATAGAGAATATAGATATAGGCGGACCAGCGATGCTAAGAAGCGGAGCCAAAAATCACGATACAGTTACAGTGCTTACAGATCCTAGTGATTACGAAAATGTATTAAAAGAACTGGAAGAAAATGGAAAAGTATCATATGACACAAATTTCAAGCTTGCAGTTAAGGTATTTGAGCATACCGCAAATTATGATGCAATGATAGCAAATCACTTTAATCAATTACTGGGTGATTATAGTTTGAAAAATACATTTACAGTTACTTTTGAAAAAATACAGGAAATGAGATATGGCGAGAATCCTCATCAGAAAGCTTCCTTCTATAAAGAACCCAGAAGAACAAAAGGAACAATCTGTGATGCAGTTCAGCTGCATGGTAAGGAACTTTCATATAATAATATAAATGATGCTGATGGAGCGCTTTCCATGCTTAAGGAATTTCCTAATGAAGTAGCGTGTGTGGCAGTCAAGCATGCAAACCCATGTGGAGTAGGAATAGGTAAGAATGTATTTGAAGCATTTAAAAAAGCATATGACTCAGACCCTGTATCAATATTCGGGGGGATAGTTGCTTTCAACAGGACTTTAGATGTAGTAACTGCTGAAAAACTTCATGAAATGTTTCTTGAAATAGTTATAGCTCCTGATTACAAGGATGAAGCTCTTTCATTATTGAAAAAGAAGAAGAATTTAAGAATATTAAGACTTGATGACATAACATATAGTGACGAATTTGAATATGTTATGAAAAAAGTAAGTGGCGGAATGCTTGTTCAAAGCAAGGATAATACTGTTGTTAATATGGATGATTTAAAAGTAGTTACAAAAAAACAGCCTACAGAACAACAGATAAAAGATGCCATATTTGGAATGGCAGTATGCAAGCATGTTAAATCAAACGCAATAGTTCTTGTAAAAGATATGGCTTCAATAGGAATCGGGCCTGGACAGATGAGCCGCATAGGTGCAGCAAATATTGCTATATCTCTAGCTGGAGAAAGAGCAAAAGGCAGTGTTATGGCATCTGATGCATATTTTCCATTTGATGATTGTGTTATTGAAGCTAAAAAAGCGGGAGTTGAATGTATTATTCATCCAGGCGGTTCAATTTCTGACAAAGATGTAATAGCTAAAGCGGATGAATTAGGGATTTCCATTATATTTACAGGAATGAGACACTTTTTACATTAAGAAAGGCGGA
>JAQVAJ010000156.1 GCA_028690885.1 Clostridia bacterium | reverse complement strand
ATGTATCCCAATAATAGTCTTAGAAGCAAAGCTGTCTGGAATCTTAACAGCATTAACAATAGTACAGATATCTTCTGTCATTTGTTTATGGGTAGGTCTTATAAGAGTAGTTGCAAGCATGGATGTAATACCATGCTTCAAATGATACATACATGCTTTTTCAGGGTCTTCATGAAACCATGCACCGTCTGCTCCATGGTTGTGTATGTCTATAAGCCCTGGGCCTAAATACCTTCCTTTAGCATCATATTCAACTATATTGGTTTTCTCTTTGTTTTTATCTTTATCTTTTAAAACAGTATATTGGGAATAAGGGATAATGCTGTGTATTAAATCATCTTCTATTAGAATAACATGATTTTCCAATATACTGTCTTTAAGAATTATTCTGCTATTTTTAATACAGAGCATATCCACTCCTTGTATATTAATATTAGACAGAATCATGGCATTCTGTTAAATGCTTCTTTTACTCCCATAAGCCATGTGGGATAATAGAACCGTACAGGTTGAGGGCGTAGTTGCTCTCCTTGAAGTTAAGCTTCGTTATTAAGACTTACGCCTCATCTCTGCGGGCAGTATGCGAATGAGCTGGATGGGTAGTTGACCCGTATGTCTAACAAGGTTGCATTCCCGTAGAGTCATGCGGATAACCTCCATCTGTAACTTTTCATTGAAAGGTTGGTGCAACATGTTTTACATCGGCATCGATATCTCCAAAAACTCCCATGAGATTAGCATTCTTGACGCTTCCCATGGAATTGTAGAACCGTCTAAGAAAGTCGCTAATACTGCTGCCGGTACTGCTAAACTGCTCACTTTGTTCGAAAAACATCAGGTATTGCCTGACAACTGTCTCATTGGCATGGAATCGACAGGTCACTACTGGCTCGTATTTTACTCTTTCCTCGTCGGCCTGGGATTTTCCGTCAAGGTAATCAACCCGATTGTCACTGATGCATACCGCAACATGCTGATCCGAAAGGTGAAAAACGATTCGGTTGATGCTTTAGTAATCGCCAAAGTACTTATGCTGGGCGAGTATCAGGAGTCTTCCGTAGCCAACGAAGAAACACTCGCATTAAGGCAGCTGTGTCGTTTCAGGGCTTATGAGGTCGATACATGCTCGGATTTGAAACGCAAGGCAATCGCTTTGCTCGACCAAGTCTTTCCCGAATATGAGAGCCTTTTCTCCGACACTTTCGGTATTTCATCCCGTGAAGTCTTAAGCAATTTCACTACGCCTGAAGAATTAAGCCGGATCAATACCCGGAAATTATCCAATCTCCTTGCCAAGTCAAGCAAAGGTCGTTTCGGAGTGGAGAAAGCTCTTGAGCTTAAAGCTGTCGCGTCAAAATCTCTGGGAATAAAAATCGCCACGGATGCCTTTGCCTTCCAGCTTCGGCAGCTCATCGACCAGCTTGAGTTCATTGAAGAACAGGTTGAAATGCTCGATGCACAGATTGCGGAGTATATGGAACGAACAAATTCTTTCATTACGACGATACCTGGCATCGGTCCTGTCATCGGAGCTGTAATAGTCAGTGAAATCGGTGACATCTCACGCTTCAGCGACGGTAAGAAACTGGTCGCTTATGCGGGCTTGGATGCTTGCGTCAGTCAGTCCGGCAATTTCGAAGGTTCTCAGATGCACATGTCCAAACGAGGTTCGCCCTATCTCCGGAGAGCCATCTATACTGCAGCCAATGTAGCCTCATGGTCCGATCCGAATCTTTCGGAATATTACAAACGTCTCAAGACCCGGGGAAAGCACCACAATGTTGCTGTTGGTGCTATAGCCAGAAAACTTTGTTACATTATCTTTGCTGTACTTTCCGAAAACAGAGCGTTCGAATCTCGGTAGCGTTTATTTCTCTTATCTGTTTCCGACACAAATTAAGCTGTGTTTTTGTTTTGTTACACTTTTCCTATTCAATTTTCAAGTTTCATTGCTTTTTACTGCTTACTGCTTTTAGGTTTTTTATCTTAAAATGTCGCTTGACATTTTATAGCTGGTCTTAATAATTTTTCTTATTTCTTAATAAGTAATTTACAAGCTTTATAAGCTCATCTTTGATATCTTCTTTTGTATTTGCACCATTAGAAGAGAAAGACAGCATAATCATTCCCTGCAAAGCATAAATGATAGTCTTTGCGACAATTTGAATATCCTCGGTTTGAATAACACTTTCGTAGGCTAGTCTGATAAAGGATTTCTGCCATATGCCGTTAAATTTCTGTTCTAGATTCTTGTAGCTGTCATCTTTATCTGGTTGAATAAAAGGATAAAAGTAAAAAAAGCGAAAGACATTGGGATGTTCATAGAAATAGTCTGTATAGCAGAAGAACGCATCAAGGATTTCTTCTATCGGATCATCCTTTTCAAAGGAAATGGATGTGAGTTCTGAAATCATATCTTCAATCATATCGAGCCGTAATATCCAAAAAAACGCATTCATATCTTTAAAATAGTAATATAGGTTAGTGTGTGAATATCCTGTTACTTCTGCCAAATGCCGTACAGTAACGGCTTCGAATCCTTTTTCATGAATGATATATTTCGCAGATTCGATAATTTCTTTTTGCGTTCGTTCTTTTTTTGTCTGTTTCACAATGCCTCCAAATATTTTAACTTAGTTGAAATATTTTACCATTGTTAAAATTTATAGCACATGAACCTACATGTCAATAGCTTACATTAATTTTATAAAATTATATGCATATAATATGATAAACAGATAAGTATAAGTTGTTTTGCTTATCTGATATAATCCTAATAGCATGGAATCAGGATAATTAAGTGTAGCCTTATCACCATATATCCAAAGAGCATGATCATTTAGGATCTGCCTGGAGTGATTTACAGACAAAAGAGTTTAAGGAAAAATTATGCGCAATAAGAAAATCAAATCAATAACATATGCCCTATTTGCAGCAGTATTCTATGCGATTAATATGCCGCTGTCAAAACTTCTATTAGAAAAAATCAGCCCTGTTTTTATGGCTTCTCTTTTGTATTTCGGAGCAGGTATAGGAGTAGGAGTGATTTATCTTGTCAGATCATCCAAACACAAAAATACTGAGGAAAAACTGTCAAAACCTGATCTTCCATATGTGATAGGAATGATAATTCTTGATATAGCTGCTCCGATACTGCTTATGATAGGTCTTAAAACTGCAGCCTCATCAAGTGCTTCCCTTCTTAATAACTTCGAGATAGCCGCAACATCCGTTATCGCTCTGTTGATCTTCAGAGAAGTTATCTCAAAACGTTTATGGGCAGCGCTCCTGCTTATCACGCTGTCTAGCGTACTGCTGTCATTTGATGATATATCAAGCTTTACTCTTTCATATGGCTCAATATTCATATTAGCAGCGACTGTCTGCTGGGGATTTGAGAATAATTTTACAAAAAAAATATCAGGCAAGAATACTTACCAGATAGTGGTTATAAAAGGAATCTTCTCGGGGATTGGGTCTTTAATAGTAGCATTTGCAATAAAAGAAAGTATTCCGGATTTTAAATATATTGCCTTAGCTCTTATTCTGGGATTTCTAGCATATGGATTAAGTATCTTTTTCTATGTAAAAGCCCAGCATGAGTTTGGAGCTGCAAAAACCAGCGCATTCTATGCTATTGCGCCATTTGTCGGAGCACTTCTTTCTTTCATAATTTTGCATGAAGCACTGACAGAGTATTATATCTTAGCATTATTCCTTATGATTGCAGGGTCAGCCCTTGTTGTTGCTGATACCCTTATATCAAACCATACCCATATGCACATACACACCTTCACGCATACGCACGACGGCGATACGCATACACATTTTATGAGTCATTCACACACACATAAGCATATAATAGAAGAAGAAAGGCATGACCACAGTCATAAGGATGACGATAAAAATCATGTCCATTCGGATTAATGAGGTAGAGAATGAGAATTAACAACTATATAAGTTCTGCAGGCATATGTTCAAGAAGACAAGCTGATGAACTAATCATTCAGGGAAGGGTTAGAATCAACGGTAAAAAAGCTGAAATCGGTCAGGATGTTAATCCTGGAGATAAAGTTGAAGTTAACGGCGAATATTTAAAGCCGGTAAAAGACTTTGTCTATATAGTATTGAATAAACCAGTTGGAATTACTTGTACGACTGAGAGACATATTAAAGGAAATATAATTGATTTTATCAATCATCCTGAACGTATTTTCCCTATCGGGAGATTAGATAAGGAATCTGAAGGATTAATACTCCTTACTAGTGACGGCAGTATAGTTAACGAAATCCTTATGGATAAGAACAAATATGAAAAGGAATATATAGTTTCAGTCAATAATGAAATAACTTCTGCATTTATTGAAGGAATGTCAAAAGGGGTTAGGATTTTTAATCCTGTTAAAAACACCTATACGAGGACAAACCGTTGCAAAGTAGTTAAAATAGATTCACATATTTTCAAGATTATCCTTACCCAGGGATTAAACAGACAAATAAGAAGAATGTGTTCTAATTTCGGCTATGAAGTCATAAAACTAAAACGTATACGTATTATGAACATTGATTTAAGGAATTTGCCAGTTGGAAAATGGAGAAATCTTACTAAAGAGGAAGTAAAATCTTTATTAGCTGCAAAAAAAGCAGATACAAGAAGTGATAAATAAAAACTGCTAACAGGAACAG
>JAQVAJ010000155.1 GCA_028690885.1 Clostridia bacterium | reverse complement strand
AGGATGGATTAAAGCAACAGTTTTTGGAATAAGGAAAACAGTTTTTGATGCTACTGCGGATACAACCTGGAATAATGGGGGAGAAATTATTACCGGGCTCAGATACTCAAAATCAATGTTAACAGCTATAAATACTGATGATGGAGTGGAACTGGTTCCGAGAAACTATTTGATGGAGGGCTCATATTGGGTACCAGTAGAATCAGAAAGAATAGATACCACATCAAAGAAAGTTATGGTCAGCAAAGCATTAACAGTCGGATTGGTTGCTTTGGATAGTATAACTGAACGTACTGTCCAGCTAATGAAGACCAATATATATCCATATTCGGATGTTAACCTTGTGGAAAACGGAAATGATCTTTGGATGATTTGGACGGATGACAACCCTGAACGCAGTGATATCAATCGCAGCCAGATACATTACTCGGTACTTAGTGAAGGAACATGGTCTGCACCTTCTATGCTGAACAACGATGGGACCGCTGACTTTCGGCCTGTTGCAGCTGAGGCAGGTGACGGAATACTTGTTGCCTGGCAGAACTTCAAACGAGTATTGACAGATGATGATATTTCATTTGAGAATATAGTAAAACACTCAGAGATAAGTGTTTCTGATGGTATATATTCCAAAACCGGAGAGTTTAATTCAATTACTCTTTCCGATGACGAACTTTACGACCACTCTCCATGTATTGCAGCTTTAAATGAAAATAACGGACTTCTGGTTTGGACGAAATCTAAAGGATTGGGTTTGACAACTGATGATGCAGGCAGCGATCAGCTTGTGTACTCTGTTTGGAATGGAAGTACATGGAGTGTAGCTGAAACTGTACAAAGCAATTTGTCGAATATAATCAACTCAAGTTTGTATGCAGGCAATGGCCAATACCTGCTTTTATACTCTCTTGATGAAGATGGTGATTTATCTACCACAAATGATTGGGAGATTTATGCGAGGATTTTTGACATAGCTACAAATTCATGGGGTGAAGCTGTCCGAATAACGAATAACGAGGTTTCGGATTCATACGCTAAAGCTGTTTTTTGTGAGAATGATTGGTTTATAACCTGGAACCAGAATGAGCAATTTGTTTATCAATACGGATTATCAGGTAAGACTGAAACTTCAGATGCGCTTTCTCAAGTATCGAGTAATTACTCACTGACAGCAAGAAAAGGGGAAGAGCCTTTGGTAGCTTTAGTTTTCCCTAAGACAGATGAAGATTTAAATAGACGCCTTGCTACCGTATTCTTTGATGTTGAAAATAATGTTTGGGGTAATGAAGTATATTTAACTGATGATGACTTAGGATATGTAAAATCTATAAGCCCGATCTTTACAAGTGATGGAAAACTGAATACTGCATTCACCACTGCAGAAATAATTACTGAGGTAAGAGGCGGTGAGCAGTACAATACCCCTGGAGATAAGGTTGATTTGAATCTGGTAACCTATACACCTAAGCGGGACCTGGAAATTTCCGAAACTGATGGAATTGAGTTGAGCACTAAGATACCTTTTCCAGGTACTGCTGTAAAGATATACAGTACAATCAGTAATAAGGGCGATTTCGCCGAGCACGCAACATTGATTATTTACGATGGAGCACCTGAAAGCAAAGTTAAAATCGGCGAAATTACGACGAAAAACCCTATTCCGGCACATTCAGATGTAACCTTAGAAGTTGAATGGGTGTTAGAAGACACTGCAAGAACAAGCTATAACCTGCATGCGGTAGTAATTCCGGACGAGGGTATTACAGAAACCGACAGCAATAACAATTCTTCTAGTCTTGAAGTATACCTTTCTGATATTTCTGTCGAAGAAATTAATTGGAATGGAATGACAGGAAATGATTATTTAGTTTCCCCACTGCTTAGCAATACAGGTACAACAACACTTAAGGATGTTGAAGTAATAATTGAACATCAGGGTGTGAAAATAGCATCATCAATAATTGAAACCTTGAGCCCCGGCGATTTCGCTGACTTGGATTTTTTAATATCGTCTGTTGGATTAACTGAAGATGTTAACGGACATTATCAATTAAAGGTAAAAGCTGTTACCCCAGCGGGAATATCAGAATATTCGTTAGAGAATAACATGCAGGATTTCGAAATATACCCGGTTTCAATTTCCGTTGCATCTATGAATATTTCAAATGGAGAGAAAGATGTTAAAATTGATGAGGTCATAACGCTGACTTTCAGTAGACCAATCATAGAAGGTATTAATTACAGCAAGATAACGTTCACTGATAATTCCCTTAATAAAGTCGAGTTTTCAAAATCAATAGAAGGCAGTACACTGACCTTAACGCCTTTACAGCCTCTAGTAAATGGTACGATTTATAAGCTCAGTCTTCCCGTAGGAGCAGTGGAGGATTCTTTTGGATATGTGCTTAAAAATACTTATGAAATGAGTTTTGAAACTGTCATATCAAGTCCACAGGTCATATTCACTGATCCGTGGGACAAAGAGCATGATGTCTTTTTAGATTCGGATATAAGAATAAAATACAGTGAGTCAATAAATGCAGGACCTGCATATAGTGATATATATCTTGCCTTAATATCAAACAATCAGGAATTAAAAGTTGCCACAACAAAAACACTGAATGACGAATGGCTCACAATTACTCCTTCTGGAGCAATGCTGAAAGACGCTCAATACAAAGTTGTTGTACCAAAAGGTTCTGTGAAAGACGTAAATAATGATTTGCAGGCTAGTGACTATAATTTCAGTTTTACTACAGGCTTAACCATGAAAAACAACGATGAAGCAGACAATGAACCCAAGGATCAGGATGAAGTGGACAATGACGAAAATGTATTAGTGAACAAGTATATCAGTCTTCAGAGCATTCGTGATCTTCAGAAGGATGAAGAAGGTCTGGTTCAACTTGATATGTCTAATTCGTCAGGAACAAATGATGGTGTGAGAGTTAGTCTGTCCACGGATTCGCTAAAGCATTTCATGCAGAACGATTCCGGCATACAGATAACCACAGGAAGAGGGGATTTGACTTTATCTGCAGAGCTGCTTAAAACACTCTCAGATAACGGCAATTTAGTATTGACAATTACAATTACAAAAAGAAATGAAGCTTTAAATCCTTTAGAACACATAGCCGGTATAGAAGATGAAGAGAGCATTGGAGAAGATGAAACAAAAAGATTGTCAGATATATTTGACTTCTCTATTATGGCAGGAATGAAGCAGATTACAGAATTTGAACCGAGCATAACTGCTACTTTCCCATATTATATACAAAATACTGAGAATCCAAAGGGTCTCATTGTCTGCAGATATGACACAGAAAGCGGGAAGTGGATTCCTAAAGGAGGAAAGGCTGATCCTGAAACGGGAAAAATAACTTTTAGCACAGAACACTTCTCAAGCTTTGCTGTATTTAAGACAATCATAAACTTTGAAGATGTAACAAGCTCATGGGCAAAACTGCCTGTTGAAATAATGGCATCCCGAAGACTGATTAACGGAAGAAATTCACAAGTTTTTGATCCGTTAGGAAAAGTAACAAGGGCTGAGTTTACTGCAATGTCAGTGAGATCATTATACATAAAACCAGTTGCTTTTACGGGTCTCTTCAAGGATGTTGATGAAATTTCATGGTATGCAGAAAGCGTAGAAACTGCAGCTTCATTATCTTTAATAAATGGTATCGGAAATGGTCTGTTTGCCCCAGAAAAGAACATTAGCAGGCAGGAGCTAGCTGTTATCGCATACAGGCTTTATATGAACAAAAACAATGGAATGGATAGCAGCCAAGATGAACTTTTAAACTACAGTTTCATTGATGAAAATGAGATCGATGATTATGCAAAACAAGCAGTTAAATTTTTATCAAGTAAAGGAATAATGGTTGGTGACGGAGAGAGATTCAACCCCAGAGCGGCTGCAACCAGACAGGAAGCTGCAGTAGTACTTTATAGGTTGTTGGAGTGTTTAGGTGAGTTTTAAGTTGAACTGTACTTGTCAAGTATAATGAACAAAATTACGGATTCCGCTTTTTATGTCCATTAACGCTCTCTGGAAGAAGCATAACAAAATAGTATATTCTCTGGTCTATGTACTAAAGGTAAGTGGTAAGGCAGAATATATCTCACAACAGGATTGTTTTACAAATGTATTAAAAAAAAGGATAGATATAGTGTCTTTGTAATATATAATTATCTAAGGTTATATTTAAAGAGGTGAATGTTATGGAGTTAACATCAGTATTTGATTTTAGCGGTAAGGCAGGAGTTTCAGGCTTATTCGACATAGATTGCAGTGAAGGTTCTTTTGATGGAAGCGGTAAGATTAAAGTAAATAAGACAGATTCCGGTATCAGTGCTTCTGTAACTTCTGAATCATATACAGCATCCTGTGTAATTGAGAAAAAACATGGCATATATGTCAGAAAAGATAAATTCACGAATACTTCTGAAAACCGTATGTTTTTGTACAAATACTTCTCTAGATTTACTGTATTGAATAATGATAATGAGGTATATACCCAATACAGCTGCTGGAATAATGAAAGTTTAGGCAGCTGGAAGAAACTTGATGGTACTGTGAATGTGTCAAACCGAGGTATAAGAACAACAGCAGGAGGAGCTCCAATTGCAGCATTATGGAACTGTAATAATGAAAGAGGTATTGCTTTTCATCTTATGCCGAATGCAG
>JAQVAJ010000154.1 GCA_028690885.1 Clostridia bacterium | reverse complement strand
TTTTACCAAACTTAGTCCTTTCCTCAGCATATATGCAGTAGAGCTTCTCCATTGCTCTGGTTATACCTACATAACATAATCTTCTCTCTTCTTCCAGGCCTTCTAAACTTTCAGTTACAGACATGCTGGATGGAAACAAACCCTCTTCCATTCCGACAAGAAATACTACTTTAAACTCAAGTCCTTTAGCTGAATGAAGTGTCATAATAGTTATATGGTCATTAGAATCATCTTCTTTATCAGCATCTGTAGAAAGTGTTACATTTTCTAAAAATACCGACAAGCTAAGTTCCTGTCCTGTTTCCTCTTCCGAAGACTGCTGCATAGTAGTTATAGCGCTTTTTAATTCCTTTATATTCTCAATACGCTCTTTCCCATATATAGAATCTTCACGTATATAGTGTTCGTCAATCTCTGTAAGTTTTAGAATCATATCATACAACTGATCAAGTTTTCCTGGTTTATCATATTGCTTAAGTTCTTCAATAATATCAGCAAATGCTTCAAGCTTCATACTTGCTGAAGACAACTGCTCATAATCCTTTGCATTTTTAATAATCTCATATGATGAAAGCTGGGTTTGTGAGGAAATATATTGAATTCTTTTTATAGTAGTATCACCAATTCCTCTTTTGGGCTGATTAATTATACGAAATAAAGAAGCGTCATCATCGGTGCTGAAAACTACTCTCATATATGCCAGTACATCCTTTACTTCCTGCCTGGAGAAGAAACTTAAACCGCCGAATATCCTGTAATTTAAATCTCTTTCTCTGAATACTCTTTCAAACACACGTGACTGAGCATTAGTACGATACAGCACTGCAAAATCTTTATATGAATAACCTTGATTAATCATCTTTTTTATTTCGCTGGCAACATATATAGCTTCGTTCATCTCATTATATGCTTTGTAGACATTTATCTTGTTTCCTTCAGGATTGTTTGTTTTAAGTGTCTTATTTTTTCTTGACACATTGTTTTTTATAACATGATTTGCAGCTTTTAGTATATTTTCACATGAGCGATAGTTTGTTTCAAGCTTGATAACAGTACTATCAGGAAAATCCTTTTCGAAATTCAATATATTCTTTATATTTGCTCCTCTGAAACTGTATATGGACTGATCATCATCACCAACAACAAAAAGATTCTTATGCTTCTGAGAAAGCATTGCAAATATTCTGTATTGAGCAATGTTAGTGTCCTGAAACTCATCAATTAATATGTATTTGAAGATGTTTTGGAAATATTCAAGAACATACTGATTATTCTTCAAAAGATAATATGTATTGAATATTATGTCATCAAAATCCATTGCATTGTATTCTTTCATCTTTTCCTGATACAGCTTATATATATTTCCCACTGCTTTTTTCTGAAAATCATGAGAATGAGCCGCCTGATAAACATCAGGTCCCATTAAATCATCTTTAGCTCTGCCTATTTCAGCTGCTACATAGTTAGGCGTGAATGCCTTATCAGAGATATTCAATTGCTTCATACAGTTTTTAATTACACTTTTCTTATCATCTGTATCATATATGAGAAAATTGCTTTTAAAACCTGCTTCATTTGGATATTGCCTGAGCATTTTCAAACAGGTGGAATGAATTGTCCCGAGCCAGAAAAATTTTCCTTCGAATCCTTCTTCACATAACTTATATACCCTTTGCTTAATCTGACTTGCGGCTTTATTAGTAAAAGTAATAGCAAGTATCTGATTAGGCCTGGCAAGTTCCTTTTGTATAAGGTATGCAATTCTTCTTGTTAAAACACGTGTTTTTCCTGAGCCTGCTCCTGCTAGAACCAGTACAGCTCCTTGTGTATTGGTAACTGCTCTAAGCTGCTCTTCATTTAAATTTTCAAGTATATTATTGTTTTGTGACATATTTACCTCTTATTTATCGCTCCCATTATTCTACCATTAATACGGAGACATTAAAAGGAACAAACTTGATATATTGAACTGCTTTTTGTATTATGTTACTATTCACATATAGATTTCAAACAAAGAGGTGCATATGACTTCTCAGTTAACTTCCAGAGAAAGGTTCGTAAGAACACTTACAGGACAGGATGTAGACAGGGTTCCATTTATGAGAATATTCGGGTCAGATAACTATGCATTATCATCATGGTTAAAATACAGACCCAATCTATCGCTGTATATGGATAAGCTAATAGGTTTTGAAGGTACATACAGAGGCTGGGCAACAATACCTGTCAATTATGGCCTGTGCGGACTTCCTCCAGATATCTGTCTTGATGATAATGGTCCGATACATATATACAAAAACGGTATAGGTGAAATAAGAACATGGAGCAAAGATAGGGATTATCACAGCGGAGTATTGGAATATGCTCTGAAAGATGCAAATGACTGGGATAGAATAAGGCCATATGTTGTATGTGATATTAAAAAAAGAATACCTTCAGATATTGATGAACTTTCTGAGTTTTACAGACACCGTGATTATCCCTTACAGCTTACCTGCGGTGGAGTATACGGTTTTATACGTAAGCTTGCTGGTGACGAGAATTTAGGATATCTTTTTTTTGATGATCCTGATCTTGTTAAGGAAATAATAACTGAATATATTGATATGCTTTTAAATCTTTGGGAGAGACTATGTGACAAGATTGAGTTTGACCTTATAGAAAGCTGGGAAGATATGGCATATAAATGCGGATCTATTATCTCTCCTGAACATTTCAATATGTTTCTTGCTCCACATTACAAAAAAATACGGGAATTTGCAGATGCTCATAATATACCCATTCTTTTAGTCGACAGTGACGGTAACACTGATTCTCTTGCAGAATGGATGTATGAAGCAGGTGTTAATGCAATGTATCCTTTTGAGTCACTAGCTGGCTGCAATCCTAAGAATTTACGTGCAAAGCTTCCGAATATGGGAGGAATTGGTGGACTTAATAAGGACAGCATGGCTCATGGCAAGAAAGAGATGGATGAAGAATTGGAAAAAGCAATAGAACTTATTAAGTTAAAAAGATTCATTCCAGGACCTGACCACATGGTATTAAGCAATGTAAGTTTTGAAAACTACAGATACTTTATGACCAGGCTTAAAGATATAGTTATGAATACAAAACCTTAGCTGAGAATGTAAAAATGGAAAAACAGCTAACAGGTAAAGAATCAATTTGAGCAAAAAAATAAAGATAAAATATATAGATACAAAAAAACCGGCCCTAAAGCCGGTTTTGGTTTATTATATAAAAACTTATTCGTAGGGTACCAAAAGACCGTAATCTCCATCCTTCCTTTTGTATACTACATTCATTACATTAGTTTCTTCATTTACAAACATGAAGAACTCATGATTAAGCATTTCCATCTGCATAACTGCCTCGTCAACAGACATAGGTTTGACTGGAAATTTCTTGGTTTTTACTACGTTATAGTCTGCTTCTGAAAATTCTGTTTCCTGGCTTATACCCTTCCAATTCTTAGGTACATCCCCATGAAATCTTTTTTCAAGTCTTGTCTTATTCTTTCTAACCTGTCTTTCAATAATATCTACTGACTTATCAATCTGTCCTAATAGATCATTACCTGAAAGCTCTGCTCTGAAGATCACTCCCTTCCATACTATGGTGGACTCAACTTTTGCGTGTTTGTTCTGTTTTAATGCTTCAACAACTACAGTTGCTTCCGTACTTGCATCAAAAAATTTGTCCAGTTTAGCAAATTTCTTCTCTGTCCAGTCTTTGACTTCCTCGGTGATATCGATTCTTCGTCCGACAATTGAAATTTTCATATAACTGTCTCCTTTCAAATATTATGGCTTCTGATATATATATTATACCTTATATAAAATGAAGTCACAATGAACCTTTTGTTAACATTTTATGAATCTTATCCGTAGAATACTTCCATGAGGCACAGTCCGCTAGCCTTCAATGTGGGTCCGCATTTTGATCGGTCTTTACTTGAAATGATATCAGGTATCTGTTCAGGTTCAATAGCTCCTTTGCCGACTTCAGCAAGCGTTCCTGCAATAATCCTTACCATGTTATATAAGAATCCGTCACCTTGTATATCAAAATATATCAAAGGTCCATCCTGAGAAATATCTAATGTGTATATTGTCCTTATAGTCGTCTTTATACTGCTTCCTGCTGACATAAATGCTCTAAAATCATGTTCACCTATAAAATATGAAGCAGCTTTCAGCATTTTATCTACATCAAGAGGCTGTTTAACATGACATGTCGTATGTTTATATATTGCTGATGGAACTGATCTGTTTAGTATTGTGAACCTGTAATGCTTTCCAGTTGCGCTATAACGGGCATGAAAATCCATATTTACTTCAAAAGATTCCAGTATCCTTATATCTTCAGGCAATACGCCGTTTAAAGCCATACAGAAATTTGATGGTGGGATGGTACAGTTAATTTTAAAGGAAGCTGTCTGTCCCATAGCATTAACTTTTGCATCAGTCCGGCCACTGCCATTTAATTTAATTGTCTGTCCAGTAAGTTCAAATACTGATTGTTCTATTTTCTCTTGAATGGATATTCCATTAAGCTGGCGTTGCCATCCACTGTAATTCTTCCCACTGTATTCAATTATTAGAAGTATGTTTTTTAGCATATATATATTTTATGTCATGGCATATTCAAAGTAAACAAAAAGGGCTTTTCAGCCCTTTTTTAGAATAAT
>JAQVAJ010000153.1 GCA_028690885.1 Clostridia bacterium | reverse complement strand
GATATATTCGCATTACAATATGCCGACAAGGTTGAACTGTATAATGACTGGTCTATGCCAAAATCCGCCCCAATAAACGATAATGAGCATACTTATGAACCTTTTGTTGATATAGGGTTTATAGATCTGGATGATGATGAATTAGATGAAATTATAGTCTCAATGTTTATTGGAGGGGGAACGGAATCGGCTGAAATGGAACTTCATATTATCAATGGTTCCGACTTAAATGAAATAGTTACTCTTACAAACCAGGATATGAGTTTGCTATTAAAAGAATATATTGATTCAAGAGTATATATAGAAGACAACCAGGTTAAATTCGATATTTGTATCAATGATGACTTGCACAACATATACACATATAGTGTGGTTCGCAACGAGAATGCTACATACTTCAGTACCTTTGGTTATGCTTCAGTCGTTAATTACATTCTGGATTCAGATAATAATATTTTGATAGGTGAAGCATCAGTTGCAATAGGAATAACACAGTTTATCGGTCATTTTAAAGCGAGTATAATATTAGCTGACGGTAATGTTCATCTTAGTAATATTCAGTTTGTTTTAAACAGTGATAGCAATTAACTATTAAGATAAATCAATCTGCCGATCTTTCTTGCAACTTACCAGAAATTCTGTTTCTGCCAGTAACTTTGTTACTGTAGATATATCATTTCCTATTACCCTTAAGACCGCTTTGCCGCACCTTTTATCTGTTCTTATATATACTCCTGCACATCCGCCTTTTAATGATATGTTATCAGGACCTATCAGTTTTATCGGTCCTTCTGTAACTATCCTTAAAGGTTCATTGCAGTAGTTTAAAAGATTCATATTCTGGTCTACGGCTCTTATCCTTACAGATGCTGTATCATATGTCTCATCTTCTTTTAATTCTGATGTATCAGTTAACAGTAATAATTTCATCTGCTTTAATGGTTCTTTTATCTGTGTTGCTACTGTTTTTCCGTCTTTGATACCTTCAAAAACATACCGTTTGACATTGTCTCCCCAACCTGCAACATGTGATGTTATAATTTGCGTCAGTTTATTAATTGTAAGCTTTTCTTTTATTAGTACTGTTGCCATCATAAGCATGTATCTTATTGGCAGATTCTCCGGCCCGTTTACAAATATATATGATAAGAGTTTCTTAATGACTTTATCGGAATATTCGCTAAATCCTAAATCCTTTGTAAGTATATCCCCTGTGAAATCATCTATTTCTATCGGAGGATGCAATAAGTCTTTAAATCTTACCTTGTCAGGATAAAAGTCTTTTATATGCCTTCCGTTTATACTCATCTTAATGTAGTCACAGTTAGTAAATGCCCATATGCTTTTTGTCATGGCCATTGGATAATCGCCTTTTGACATAGAAGTCGCTATATGCATTACCGGGTATTTATCTGACTGTGATGAGTACGCATATGCAGCATCTTTCGGATTTCTGAACATATCCATTACTCCGTGATAACATATCCTGTCACCGCTTCCAAAATCCTTATGCGTATTGTAGTCATTCATGCACCACCCGAAACACCCAGCTACACTATCATCCCCCATGACAGCATTTATAACCCTTGCATGACGTAAGGCATGCTCAACTCTGTGTGATTCATCATCAAACATCTTAGTTGGATACATATGCCCGTTATACTCTGTTATGAGGTATGGGACATCCTTATCCGTTACATCCTTCTTTTTAGCTATTACGTGTTTTTTACCGCTGTGGGTAAAATCATTGTATGTATAAACATCCTCTAAAAGACTGCTTTTCTTTATACATCTTACCCCGCCTGTCTGCCTGCACGGATCTGATTCTTTTGCAGCTGCATTTGCCCTTGTATAAAAGTCGTCATCATCTGCTGATTCATTTATCCTGACACCCCATAGTATTATGCTTGGATGATTCCTGTATTGTCTTACCATGTTTTTTACGTTATCAACAGCTATTTCTTTCCATTTCTCATCCCCTATATGCTGCCATCCTGGTATCTCAGTGAACACTAGAAGCCCTATTTCATCACATCTGTTAATAAAGTGTTTGCTCTGAGGATAATGTGATGTTCTGACTGCGTTTACATTCAATTCATTTTTAAGTATATCCGCATCATTAATCTGTACTCTTTTGCTCATTGCATACCCTGTATATGGATATGACTGGTGCCTGTTAAGCCCTATTATCTTAACTTTGTTACCATTAAGATAAAATCCATCATCTTTAAATATGGCATCTCTAAATCCGAACCTGTCACTAAACTCATCCAGAAGCTTTTCATCATGGTAAAGCTTTGCCATGACCCTATAAAGATTTGGATTATCTAAATCCCAGTTTTCGGCTTTTATCTTTTCTGACACATGAATTTTAGATTCTTTTGTGTTATATGTTTCTTCAAATATCCTTGTATTATCCTTAACAGAATAAATTGAAAGATCGATTTCATATTCGCAATCCACTGCTTCAGTAGCAACTTCTATATCTGCTGTAAACTCGGATAAGCCGTCAGCTCGTCTTGCTTTCCCGGTAATGAATACGTCAGATATATATGTTTTTTCCAATATATCTATATATACTTCCCTGTATATGCCCCCATAAGTCATATAGTCTATGACATTACCAAAAGGCGGCTGGTTCAATGTCTCATTAGCATCAGCTATAACTGTTATTTTGTTTTCCTTTTCAAATTCAAGATATTTTGATATATCTACCGTAAATGATGTATATCCGCAACTATTTGTATGTACAAGCATGTCATTTACATATACCTTCGCCTGATGAGCAACTGCAGAGAAAGTAATCAGGACCGCTTTGTTTTTCCATAAATCCTCTACATATATGGTCTTTTCATACTTTGATATTTTCTGATAAACCGATTCATCAAAACAGTTATAGGGCATAACAACATTACTGTGCGGCAGTCTGACTGTCTCATATTCTTTTGATTCTATTGATGAATAGAAGTGCCAGTCGTCATTTAAATGAATTATCATATAAAGCCTCCTCTAGCAGGTTACTTTTTCCTTTTCAGTGAATATAATCATAAAAAGAGTGCCTAAAGCTGATATTATAGTTGCTATCAATAACATTGAAGGTACTGATAATGCGTCTATTAGAGTACCTCCTAACAAGCTTCCGATAACACCGCCTAAAGTTATTGTAGTAGTCATGTATGCCTGCCCTTTGATTTTATCATTAGCAGGCATCAGATTATTTATATAGTAAACAGATGCCGGGACAAATATAGCAAAGGACAAAAGCTGAGTTATATGCGCTGCATATACATGATAGATATTTCCTGATAAAAAAACTGCTAATGTTTTCAATGTAAAAAATACTGAAGAGAGTTGTAAAAGGGTGCTGCATTTTCTTTTCTTTACAAGGATGATGTATAAGGCCATGCCAGGTACTTCCAAAAATCCCGCTATAGCCAAAGCCGTCCCCATTTCTGCTGTACCATACCCTAATCTTTCAACAATATTAATCATGAAATTTATAACCATATTATAGCTTGAGAAAATTAAGGTCGCGCCTAATAACAACCCTGCGAACTTCTTGTACTTCCACAAAAACTTTAAAGCGCCTGTAGGCGGTATATATGCAGGTTTTTCCACATCAGACAAGGTGCCGAACTTATCCGCTGGCTTAAAGGATATCACAACAGCAACTATGAGGATAAACATAACAAGATATGTTAAAGGAATCGCTTCAGGTCCGAATCTTGAAGCTATAAATCCCATACCTAAAGAAGAAAGTGCCGCACCTAAGGAACCGACTGCTCTTGTAATGGTGAAATTGAGCTGTATCCCTTTATTGGCATATTCCATGGCAAAGGAATTAATAAATGAATGTAATGTAAGTATGAATGATATTATTAGCATTAAAAATATTGCTGTAAGATATGGATGCCCTTTTATAACCAGAATCAGAACTGTTAATGCGAGGTTTGCCAAAGATAATATCCATATTATGCTCTTTAATTTTGATTTGGCTGCCCTGTCGGCATATGCTGCTATCGGAGGCTGTAAAAGAGCTGCAAAAATGTTTGCAAATGCAAGTATAAGCCCTATATCCGAACTGTTAAACCCCTTGTCCGAAAGATAATATGCAGCATAATTGTATGTCGCTACAAAACCCATCCAGTAAAGAGCCTGCATTACTCCATACTTAATATTCAAACCTAATGATATCTTCCTATGTTCCATAAATTCACCTATACAGAAATTGTAACAGAAAAGGAGGAAGAATTCATTAAAAGACTTTACATATATGGTTTTACTGCTCTTTTTCTTTACCCTGCTATTTATCGTTTTCCACATGTCTGTTCTAAGAACATTAATAGAAGTAAGTTTAAAAAATTGCTGTACTTAATATGATATAGTATACATATATTTATTAAGGAGTTTTTATTATGAACGCTAAAATTCAAAATTACAATAACAGACCAACCATATTTATAGATAACAAGCCTGTACCGCCAGTCATATATGCTCTGACTGACTGGCCGGGCGGTAGATTAAGTTACGAGGAAAGTACTGTATTTTCCTTAAAGAGATTTGCGTCTGCTGGTGTTAATCTGTATCAGCTGGATATATCTTTTGAAGATATGTGGCTAAAAGATGGTTCTTTGGATATATCCATAGCATTAAAGCAGATACAGGGAATTATAGATATTAAACCTGATGCTTTTG
>JAQVAJ010000152.1 GCA_028690885.1 Clostridia bacterium | reverse complement strand
AGCTATTAACCGTATAATAATTGAGAACGCCTTTCCCTGATAGAAGCTTCCTGAGAAACCGGGAAAGGTCATCGGGCGTAGTTACAATATTTCCCTCGGCAACAAAAGGAGATATGTTTGAAGCAGTAATCTCATTCGATTGATTTTCAATCAGAATATAACCGTTTACCGCAGGATCCGGCATAACCTGATCGGTCCCCTGATCCGGCATTGAAGAGTGATACATGCCCATGGGTTGTAAAACACGGTCTTCAAGGAATTCCTTATACGAGAGACCGGAAACCCTTTCAATTATCTTCCCCAATATTGAATAGCCGGTGTTGGAATAATGGTATCCGTTACCGGGAGTGAAGTAACTGAGTCCTGTCTCTGCCACCACCCCTATCAACTCGTCAAAATGAAAAGTATATGAAGAATCACTTACCAATACATAGTCAACGTAGTTCATCCCTTTATAAGGCACGTCAACCGAAACCGTGTCGGGAATATTGTCATTTGCAATATCAAATATCCCGGCCCGGTGCCTGAGTAGATCTAAAATGGTTATCTGTTCTTTGTTAGGAATATCAAACCCGGGATCTTGGGGCAGGTACGTTTGATTGGTTCCGGGAATGGTATCTGTAACGAAGTCGCTGATCCTTAATTTCCCCTGCTGATGAAGCAGCAATATGGCCGTTGCCGTAAAAGTTTTGGTACAACTGGCTGCTCTGAAATGCGTCTGTCCAGTGACACCCTTCCCGTCCATACCTGAATTTAGAAAATACTCATCCCCCCCGGCTATCACCTTTAGTACCAAGCCTCCGGGGTACTCCGGGTACTGATCTTTGTAATCATCATAAATAGAATCCAACGCATCTTTAAGTGCTAGTTTATTAGCATAATACGAATTGCCAAAATGATCGTATTTGCAACAACCCACTAATAGGATCAGAGAAAGCAAAGTCAGAAAAAAATATTTAGATTTCATTTATTGAAGTTAATTTAGTGATGTACAGATTTGTAGTAAAAGTAGAAAAAAAGAAGCAGATACACGAGTGCCCCGGGAGGTGGTAAGTAGCAAAAAATGTTACCACTCACACAATGCGCATATTAACAGCATATTACGTGTTTTTTTAATAGTATTATTACTTACCACCTCCCCCAAAGGAGCGGCTCTTTACAACACGTAAGTGGCTACTTCGCCAGCGGCAAGTTCAGTGGTGAAGGATGTGCCGCTACTTTCTATGTTAAATACCTGCTTTGTGTCTATGTTGTTCAAAACCAGGATCACTACTTTATTGTCCGGGGTCAGGAAGGCCACATGGGGCAAATCGTCCGGGTTGCCCGAATAGGCGGATTCTATGCGATAAGAGCCGGGACGTATGTATTTGGCCGCATGGGCAATTATGTAATAAGCCGGGTTACGGGTAACCTTATTGCCATCTATGGTAATGGCTCCCAGGCAGCTGGTACAACCTCCCGGAGTGTGAATACTGGTTTTGGGATCCGAGGCCAGGTTCCATTCCAAAGCAATCCGGCTCCAATTGCGCATGGAACCAATGATAACCTCTCGTATGTGCCATTGAACATCCCCGGCAAAATTCCCGGGAGCCCCTATCCATTGCTCTGTAAAGTAAAGTGATTTATCTGGATGGGCATCATGAATGGTAGACAGGGCACTTATATCACCGCCATAAAGATGAAAAGCGGTGCCTTCAATATAACTTGCAGCTTCCGCATCTGCCAAAACGGTGAGCGGGTAATCCGGGCGGTCGCAGTTATGATCATAGATCACAATTTTTGTTGCAATATGATTGGCTTCAAAAGCAGGTCCCAGGTAATCCTTGACAAAGGTCAACTGCTCAACGGGACTCATTTCCATACTCGGGTTGTTGCCTCCGTGAAGCGGTTCGTTCTGCACCGTGACCGCATCTATGACAATCCCCTCGGCTTTCATTTGCTGAACATACTTTACAAAATAAAGCGCGTAAGCCTGGTAGTACTCCGTTTTTAACCGCCCGCCAATGGTAGAATTGTTGGTTTTCATCCATACCGGTGCAGACCAGGGCGATGCCATAAGACGGATATCGGGATTGATTTCCAGTATGCTCTTTAGGACAGGAATAAGGTACCTGCGATCGTAGCCCAGATCAAAATGTGCCATCTCTGTATCTCCGGGTGTCTGGTTGTATGAAAACGTATACTCATCCAGGTCCGAGGAACCCAAACTCAGCCTCAGGTAACTGGTCCCAATGGCGTCCCTTTCAACTCCGGCTTCCCCTGTAACTCCGAACAACTCTTCAAGGATCCCGGCCCTGGACTCGGCAGTCATCCCCCACAACAATTTCGCGCTCCCTCCGGTCAAAGTAAAGCCAAAACCATCGACCTGCTGGTATTTCTCGTTCGTATCCACCTTGATTGACGGCAGATAGAAATTGGTGACCTTTTTCGCAAGTCCGTCCTTCATTTCAAATTTTGCCGAGCCATCCGGTTTGGAAAGATAAACCACCGACTCGATATCCACTGCGGGAGGCAAAATCTCAGGAGGCGGATTGTTCCCGTTGCCCTGGGTATCGCAACTGCCGGTTGCTATCAATGGAAAAATTACACTAAGGATGCAGATCAATATTTTTTTCATAATCTCAAATAACTGACAGGTAAAGGTACAACATCTGGAAATTAATATATATTTGTAACGTAAAACTTTTGGATGTTTAAATCTATTTCGGATTCGGTGAAGTAAATAATCAAAGTCTTTCACGACTTTGATTATCCCTTATACAGCTTAGACACATTCTTGTCTGAGGTGTTTTAATTATTTTATTTTCATAACAATCAATCTTTTATATCATGAGTGAGAATCATTCCATTCACGAATTTGACGTGAATCTTATAGTAGAATACTTTTCAAACATTAACAGACAAGGCCCGGGCAGTCCTGAAATAACTCTTAAAGCTTTGAGTTTCACAGATGATCTGTCTGCAGAGGCGCACGTAGCCGATCTGGGTTGCGGAACCGGAGGGCAAACTATGATCCTGGCCGGCCAAATACCGGGTAAGATCACAGGCATTGACCTTTTTCCCGCCTTCGTGGATCTGTTCAATGCAAACGCAACAAGATTACACCTGCAAGACAGGGTGAAGTGTGTTGTAGGGTCAATGGATGATCTGCCCTTCAAGGAAGAAGAGCTGGATCTAATCTGGAGCGAGGGAGCCATCTACAACATCGGCTTTGAAAAAGGCCTCCGGGAATGGCGCAAATACCTGAAAAAAAATGGGTATATAGCCGTGTCTGAAGCATCTTGGTTCACGGAAGAAAGGCCCAAGGAAATTGAACAATTCTGGATGGAAGCATATCCCGGAATTGACACTGTCGCCAACAAGGTAGCTCAAATGCAAAAGGCAGGCTACATTCCCGTGGCTACTTTCATTCTGCCGGATCATTGCTGGACGGAACACTTTTATGATCCACAGGTTTCGGTTCAGGAAAACTTCCTGAAAACGCATGCAGGGAATAAGTTTGCAGAAAATTTTATTGCCTACCAAAGGCACGAAGAAGAATTGTACAGGCGGTATTACAAATACTACGGCTATGCCTTTTATATTGGAAAAAAGAGATGACACTTGAAGATCTGGGATACTACCCTGCACTGGATAACTACCTAAAAGAGAATGATCTTGCTGCTTTTACAATAGGACGGGTTATTGCTGAACACAAGGAACGGTATACCGTGAAAACGGTTGACAAGGAATACGATAGCGAAATTATTGGACACCTGAGGTTTACCACTGTCAGCCGGGCTGATTTTCCTGCCACAGGAGATTGGGTTGTCGTTTCTCCATACAACCACAACAATGCACTTATTCATGCCATATTACCCAGGAAAACAGTAATAGCAAGACAGGCCGTTGGGACATACGGTGAAAAACAAATCATAGCCACTAATATTGACTACGCATTTATTGTACAAGCTGTAGACAGGGATTTTAACATAAACCGGATAGAACGGTATCTGACCCTTTGTTATGCATCAAATGTCTCCCCCGTTATTATTCTCAATAAAATTGACCTGATTGGTGAAACGGAACTGAAGGACCTGGTTTCTAAAGTACAGGAACGGATAAAGCAGGTCCCTGTCTTCACCATTAGCAATGAAAACCTTAGAGGTATAGATAAAGTCAAAGAGTGTATCAAAAAGGGACAAACATACTGCCTGTTAGGTTCATCCGGAGTGGGGAAATCCACTCTTTGTAACACGCTTTCAGGGGAACAATTCATGAGAACGGATACGATCAGTTCAAGTACCAATAAAGGCAGGCACGTGACAAGCCACCGTGAATTGCTGATCCTGGAAAATGGTGGGATCCTTATTGATAATCCGGGAATGCGGGAAGTTGGGTTGACAGATTCAGATATTGGGTTTGCCACAACCTTTGACACCATAATGAATGTATCAAAGAATTGTAAATTCAGAGATTGTACCCATACAACTGAAAAGGGTTGTGCCGTAATCGCTGCCTTACAAAATGGTGAAATAGACAAATCTTCCTACCTAAACTACCTTAAGATGGAAAAAGAAAAAGAACATTTTGAGTCTACCCTTGCCCAAAAGCGAAAAAAGGATAAAGCATTCGGAAAAATGCTTAAGAATTACAAAAAGAATCATTTTAAATAGTGTTATTTGTACCAATTTTTGTATTTTTGGGACAGATTAAAAAAATATGGGACAAAATACAC
>JAQVAJ010000151.1 GCA_028690885.1 Clostridia bacterium | reverse complement strand
TTATATCCCATTTTTTTCTGTCTGAAATCCATTGCTGCTACTTCCATTAATATCGGCATATTTCGTCCAGGCATTATAGGCAGTGTTAAAGATGGTATCTTTATTCCTAAATATTCCGTATAAACCTCGTCAACACCAATACGGTCGTATTTTTTATTATCATCCCATCTTTCTATATTTATAACCAGATCTATACTATCAATGTCCTTAACAGAACCGGCTCCATATAATCCTTTTACGTCAATTATACCAACACCTCTTAATTCCATGAAATGACGAATAATTTCTGGAGCTGTCCCTAAAAGAGTAGTCTGACTGACTTTTCTTATCTCCACTACATCATCAGCTATTAGTCTGTGTCCTCTTTTTACAAGTTCTAGAGCTGTTTCTGATTTTCCCACACCGCTATGGCCGGTTATAAGGATACCTACACCATACAGTTCCAAAAGTTCGCCATGTATAGTGATCCTTTCAGCAAGCTCTAAGTTGAGATAGCTTATAAGCATTGCTAAAAATACTGATGTAGTCTCAAAAGTCCTCAAAACCGGTACTCTTTTAATCCTTGCTGCTTTAACTATCTCATCAAATACAGGCAAAGAATTGGATATTATAATACATGGTATATCTTCATGCATATAATCTTCCAGTTTTTTCAGTCTTTCAGTTCTGGAAAGAGTACCAAGAAAATTCATCTCCGTTCTTCCAAACAACTGAACTCTTTCAGGTTTAAATCCTTCAAGATAACCTGCAAGCTGTAACCCTGGACGATAAACTTCAATAACGCTTATTGTCCTATCGTCGATATTTTCAGGAATATATACTTTATCCAGCTGATATCTTTCAATTATTCTGTTAACGCTTATACTATGTATTGAATCATCGTAATCATCTGACAAATCCATACAGTACCTCCTGTAATAGAGAATTAGTAGCTAATATATCACTTTTATGTTTCATAGATGGAAGCTCGCCTTTCCAGTCAGTACATATACCTCCGGCTTCCTTTAAAATGCAGCAGGCAGCCGCATAATCCCATGGTTTGAGATTGCTTGTTAAAAAGGCATCAGTCTTCCCATCTGCAACATAACATATATCTAGAGCCGCTGAACCGCTTATGCGTATATCCATACTGGCCAGAAAAACATTTAAAAGTTTGTCAAAATGTTTAGCAGCATCATATCTTTCATATGGACTTGTTTCCGCTCCGATTAATGCACTGGAAATATCCGATACATCTGAAACTCTTATCTTCTTGCCATTCAAAGTTGCACCTTTATCTTTTTCAGCCAAATACAATTGTTTTGAAAAAGGGTTATATACCGCTCCATATACCGGTTCATCTTTATACACGCAGGCTAAGGAAATACATGATAAATCATATCCATGGATATAGTTTGTTGTACCATCAATAGGATCTAATATGAAAACAGTATCTGAATACATTACATCATTATCCTTTTCTTCGGACATTAAAGGAATATCAGGATATTTAGAGTAAAGTGCTTTCGCTAACTGCGTCTGAACAGCAATATCGCAGTCTGTTACAAAATCCCTTTCTCCTTTTTTAGTAAGATTACCTCTATTAACTTTATCAAGTACTATCTTACCAGCATCTATAACCGCCTTTGTGACAGTTGAAAAATCCATTACAGGCCTCTTTTATATTCAACTCCGTCAATAATGGCAGATGTCCCGTCACGATCGTAAGAATAAGTAACTTCGGTATCATCATACTTAAATGTAATACTATCTTTTTTAATAGAGTATGTTCCGGTTATTTCACTATCCCCTTCAGTTAAAATAAACTCATTGTTCATGAATTCATATTTTCTGCCGCTTAGCTCATCTTCATACTCACCGAAAAGATAAGTCTGACATGCACTAAGAGTAAGCAATAACGCAATTATTAATATAAGGACTGATAATCTTTTCATATGCAATTATGCACCTCCACGTTTTCTCACTAGATTATATCATGTCTTGGATATTTGCTCTACCTGCTGAGGCTCCTTTAATAATGTTTTTACATTAGGCATATATACATCATGTGTAACCAGATTCTTAATTTTCCCTTTTCTTTCACAATTTTTAAATGTCTTAAAACCTATAAAAGTTTCAACTGGTTCACAATTATCATCAGAAGATACTATTACATTCTTTAAAAATAAATTTTCAACACGATCATATATCTGAATATATTCTTCAACCTTTGAATCTTTTTCTGACTGAATAATTGTAAGACCGTCAATAACAGCATTTTTTATGAATGGTCTGAAATCATCTGCATAATTTAAGTCATTTCTATGGAAAGGTAATCCGAAAATAAACAAAGGCCTGTCATCTGATGGGTCCTGATGATGTATGTTCTTAAAAGTAATGCAGTCAAAATTTCCTCCTATATCAAACAGCGTTGCTGTCCTGTATGGATAAACATGGTCTAAAGGCCTTAAATCTATATTTTCAAAATATATGTGCCCGTAATTTCCAAAGCCGTCTCCTGGAAACCAGGGATTTATAAAAAATCCATAACTTCTGTAGGTACCTGTTACATTCTTAACTGTAACTCTGTCCAGTCTTCCTTTTGCTCTTGAAAGCATTCGAATAGCCTGGTCTGCATTTTCTAAATGAACTCCGTCTATAAGTACATCAGTAATGGAAGAAACCAGGTCATGTTCATCAGGACCAAGTGCAATAAAATCATCTCCAGCTCTTCCTTTAATATTCCTTAAAGTCAGAAACTGCCCCGGGCCCCAGAAATGCAGTCCATCCTGGTTCTGCCCTTTCATCCAGTTGGGAAGATCTATAAATATGTTTTCCATGGTTACATTTTTAAAATTCACGCACATAACCGACCATGCTCTTTGGTTTCTTATCGTTATATCCCGAATAACAAGATCTTCTATCCCAAAGAATTCAAAAGCGACAACCAGCCTGCTTGCGCCCATATCATCAGATATTCCTTCTATACCGAAACGATATCTCTCATCTGTTATGGGTACGTGGTGCTGCTGCCCTTTATTATTATGGTTATACGTCCCTCCGATAAGTGTTACATTCCTTGTTAACCTTTCAGTATAGCTTCTTTCCTATAAATCTATTAATGAACGGTCAGAACCATCTTTCAGAAAAAAACCGCAGTCTTTGCTCAGACACTCTATTGTGGTATTTGACTTTACATCAAGTCCGGTTATAAGGCCGGCTCCATCCATAATCAGATGAACTCCATTAAAGTTATCTGCTTTATCTAAAATCTTTTGCAGGGCACTTGTAACATCAGTACCTCCACCTGAATAAACATTACTGTCCAATGTAACTATCTCACTTGCTAAAATTGTTTGAAATTTCATATTCGATTTATATGATACAGTCAGTACTGCTCATTTTCCTCCTTCACAGATAGCATTATTTTAACATCATATTAGAGTATTACAACTAAATATAGTCAGTTACAATTATATAAACAATAATATATAAATACAAAAACAAAAGACTGCCAATTGGCAGTCCTTGTTTTAATATAATTTATTAAAATTCCTTATTACATTCCGTATCCGCCCATTCCTGGGTTTCCTGCTGGCATTGGAGCTTCTTTTTCTGGAATATCACAAACAAGTGATTCTGTTGTAAGGATGAGTGCTGCAACTGATGCTGCATTCTGAAGAGCGCTTCTGGTAACTTTAGTAGGATCTACTATACCAGCTTCTATCATATCTTCATATTTCTCAGTTACTACATTGTAGCCAACACCCTTTTTAGATGCCATTACTTTAGAAATAATGACTGCACCTTCAAGGCCTGCATTAATAGCTATCTGCTTGATAGGTTCTTCTAATGCTTTTGCTACTATCATAGCACCAGTCTTCTCGTCACCTGATAAACTGCGTACAACTTCTTTAACTTTTGGAAGTGCATTAACAAATGCTGTACCGCCACCGGAAACTATACCTTCTTCAACCGCTGCTCTTGTTGCTGCAAGTGCGTCTTCAATTCTTAATTTCTTTTCTTTCATTTCAACTTCAGTAGCTGCACCAACCTGAATTACTGCAACTCCACCTGCAAGTTTAGCAAGTCTTTCCTGAAGTTTTTCCTTATCAAATTCAGAAGTAGTTTCTTCTATCTGTGATCTGATTGAAGCAACTCTTGCTTTAATCTTTTCAGGATCTCCAGCACCTTCAACTATAATAGTGTTTTCTTTCTGTACTTTAACCTGTCTTGCTCTTCCAAGCATATCAACTTTAGTTTCTTTAAGGTCTAATCCGAGTTCTTCAGATATTACCTGTCCGCCAGTAAGAATAGCTATATCCTCAAGCATTGCTTTTCTTCTGTCACCGAATCCAGGAGCCTTAACTGCTACACAGTTGAATGTTCCTCTCAATTTATTAACTACCAAAGTAGCTAATGCTTCGCCTTCAACATCTTCTGCTACGATGATAAGCTTCTTGCCTGACTGAACTATCTGCTCTAAAAGAGGAAGAATCTCTTGTATATTTGATATCTTCTTATCTGTAAGAAGAATATATGCATCATCAATTATAGCTTCCATCTTATCAGTATCTGTTACCATATATGCTGAAAGATATCCTCTGTCAAACTGCATTCCTTCAACTACTTCAAGGTTTGTTCCCATTGTTTTTGATTCTTCAACAGTTATAACTCCGTCATTTCCAACTTTTTCCATTGCTGCAGAAACTAATTTGCCGATCTCAACATCATTAGC
>JAQVAJ010000150.1 GCA_028690885.1 Clostridia bacterium | reverse complement strand
TCAAGCCGTCAACGATGATAAGGGGAGTTGTTGAGGAATTGGAAGAATAACCACGGATCTGAATGCTTGGTTCAGAGCCGGGAGCTCCTGACGCATTCACAATCTGAACACCCGCAGCCTTACCCTGTAAAGCCTGAGCAACAGATACAGTGGAGCTATTAGTAAAAGCATTCCCTTTAATAGAAACGACAGCACCCGTGAGGTCGGATTTCCTCTGGATACCATAACCAATCACCACCATTTCCTCAATCCATTCTGGCTGTTCTTCAAGAGTAACCTTATAAAATGTATTTTTCACAACGGAAATAGTGGTATTTGAATATCCAAGACAAGAAACAGTTATAAAAGAATTCTCAGGCACAGAAAAAGAAAAATTGCCTTCGGAATCTGTTATAGTTCCTATAGAAGAGCTCCCTTCCAACATAACAAATGCGCCAATTACACTTTCTCCTTTTTTGTCAACTACTTCTCCGTTTACCATTATATCCTGACTTGTCTGGGTAGATATGACTTTTTCCACTGAGGAAAGAATAATATGGTTGCCTAAAAATTTGTAAGAAATATTGATACCTTCAAACAAGGAATCAAGAACCTTGTTGATACTTTGATTCTCAACATGAATACTCATTTTATGACTGACATCTACTTTGTCATTATAAATGAATAAGCGACCTGTCTGATTTTCAATTTCATTGAGGATGGTTTCAAGAGTAACATTCTCAATATTCAAAGACAATATAATTTCCTGAGAATAGAGTGGTTTGCAGATTAAGCAAAAAAAAATTGCTAATGGTATGACTACATTCCGATTCAATTGATATATACTTTTCTTTTATCATCATCAATTGAATAGGAAAAGCCCACACTCTGTTGCAAAATACCAAGGGCATAATTCAATCCATCCGATATTCTGAACTTACCGGTAAGACTATGGGAAGGGACAGTCTCATTGTAAACAAAATCCACACAGTAATATCTCTCCAAATCAACCAGGATCTTGTCAAACATCTTGTTGTGGAATGAATACAAACCTTCTTTCCAAGTATATTTGTCCGTATTGACAATGGATCCGATATTATGTATTCCGTTTTGGAAAGTTGAAGTCTGATTGGGAATTAATTTGGCAAGTGCAGAATCTTCTCCTTTTTGGCATATTTCCACGCTTCCCTTAAACAAAGAAACTTCAAACTCATCATTTTTCGTATCTGAAATCAGATTGAACTCCGTTCCGGTAACCTTAACATCAAGAATATCTGTCTTAACTCTAAACACTCTATTTTCATCATGAGCCACGTCAAAATATGCCTCTCCCAAAAGATACACCTCACGACTATCCTTTGCAAAAGAGGAGGGGTATTTGAATGTGGCTCCCGAGTTCAGCCATAGATTAGTGCCATCAGCAAGGACGAGATTGACTCTCTGACCTATTGGAACGGTGACAGTATTAATAGAAATGTCTGGCTTTACAGCGTTTTTTCCAAAGAAAAAGGATGATACAAGTAAGATAGCGAGACATGCTGCATAGGAAGAATACTTGACAAAAGAGGAAAACCTTACTTTACGTACGCTACTCTTTGACTTCATTTCAGACAAAGTAATAACATCGTAAAGTTTCCTTTCAGCCGTCATCTGAGACAAATTATCGTCAGATGCTTCAGCCCAATTTTTCACGTTCTCATTTTCAGCTTCGGAAGTCAACCCGGAGAACATTTTATACAGCATGTCTCGATCCATAAAGATTGAAAATTATCGTTTTGAAGCCTTGTCAAGTGGCAAATCAGAGAAAACAGGCGTAGCAACAGCTGCTGCATCCTGTCCCTCAGGGTAGCCAAACACAGTAAAATCGATGATTCCAAGAGGTGTTTCTTTAGGCCAATCAGTAATCGTAAATTTGACAAAGCGGCAATTTGTAGGAGTAAAGTTGTTAAAGATAGTATTTTTTGCAATATTATTATTAGTCTTGTCAAGAACAGTCATATAATTCTTTCCGTCCTGTGATACTTCAAGTTTGTACTTATACACCGGAGGTGTAGTCCGAACGCCACGCATCCTCCTTCCTCCGGTAAACAGAACCCTCATTCCATCTACAGTAAAGTGCTGGACAACATCGAAACGGGTTGCCGGCGAAAGCTCAACAGTAATTGATGGTTGTGAATCGGTGGATTCAGGCATCCAAACAGTACCGCTATAATTATCTACTGCGTATGCGGCGGGATATCCGGCTGTCTGAGAAGAGAATGTTGATAATGCATTCATCGCATTCATTTTGTTCACCGTCACAGGTATGGATGCCGGAACGTCCTTCTTTGCTTCAGTACCTGGAGCTGGCTGGGGAAATTCTGTTACAGTACAATACATAAGGCCATCTGCATCAAACTCGATCTTATCCATACCTATACGGCGACCTCCGGGAGGATTGGACAGGACAATGGTATAGAATTGATACCATTCGTCTTTGCCAGCCGACTTTACGATGGAGCCATGGGCAGTACCGGTAACAAGTCCATCTGTCTTTCTAAGAAGTGGGTTGTTTGAAGCATAACTATAGGGTCCTAGAGGAGAAGTAGCTGTGTAATAGCCTTCAGCATAAGATTTCCACTGAGTTCCGGAAGCGGAGTACTCCAGATAATAGATACCGTTCCTCTTGATTACCCAAGGTCCTTCAATCCAGGCCACTCCCGGATACTCGTTCATCTCGCCATAACGTTCCCATGCGTGCATAGGATTGAATCCGAAAAGATGCGTGGGTTTTTCTGCAAACGAAGTAAGATCGTTGGGGTCTAGCCTTACTCCGTAAATACCGCTGATACCTCTACCAGGCCAATACAGATACGGTGTGTTATCATCATCAATATATATATGCGTATCGAATCCACCGTTCCATCCATTCTCGATGGGACCGGTATTCTTGAACACCCCAAGATCTGTGTACGGTCCTAAAGGATCATCAGCGACAAACACGTGATCACTATTTCCAGTAAGGTAGAATTTCCCATTATACTTCACCAGGTCAGGAGCACCGGGAATATTTGCAACCTGATGGAAATCCCAGTTCAGGAGATCATCAGACACCCACATTCCACCACCTGAGCAGCACATATAATACTTACCGCCATGTTCCATGACTGTAACATCTCCGCCTGCATTTCCTCCATTCCCGATGGGCATAGGAAGAGGATTACAAAAGCGTTGCTCTTGTGCCATCGCGATTAGCGACGACACAAAGAGCAAAGCTATTACCATAAAAATCTTTTTCATAAAGGATCTTTCATTGTAAGATTACCAACCATTGTGCTGTTGTAAATTTGGATTAGCCTGAAGCTCGTTGTCTCCAAAAGGAAGCTGCCAATACTTGTCATCCCATCCATTTCCTTCACCCTTACTGATGCCATTGACATCAATATTATATTCCTTTGTGCCTTCTTTGTAGCCAAGGAAGGAATAACGTTTGTTTCCGGCATTTTCAAGGACCTTATCTGCAATTTTCCAGCGGATGATATCGAACCATCTCTCGTTTTCCGAGAAAAGTTCAGCACGACGTTCGTCAATAATGTTCTGCAGGGTAAGTGTAGAAAGTGTAGGATGTTGAGACCTTTGACGTACACGGTTCAATGCAGCAAGGCCAGACCCATCGGAGTCTCCGTTAGCAACAAACTGCGCTTCTGCATACATAAGCAGGACCTCGGCAAAACGGATAATAGGATTATTTGCCCGTGAATAGAAGTTGTTACCGGTCTCGGTGTAAAGATCCTCATCCCACATAAGTGCTGTTGCATTCCAATAGCCGACGTGGTTAGTATAGTATGCACCCGGTTTTATACCCTTATTCTGGTCAGCATACTCCATATCCATAAGCTGATCATACGACATAAGTTTTGCCTGGAAACGTATATTGTCTTCACCGTCGTGTTGCTTTAAAAATTCAATAAACTCAACACTAGGATTGCAAAATGCCCAACCGTAACCTTTGAATGCCTTGGGAACGTATACATTATCAGCTTGGAAACTTCTCCAGGTCTGACGGTTATCATTCTGCCTAGTCTTATCTGAACCAGTCTCAGCACAGTTGCGTTCAAAGATGTATTCCTCACAGAAATCAGTCTTCACACGGAACAAATCCTGAGGATTGGAAACAAGATCATAAAGATTGGATTTGATAATTGAATTAAGCGGATCAATGGCTTTCTTTACATACTCGATATTATTGTACTGAGTGCCATACCAAAGTGCTGCCTTTCCATAGAATGCAAGTGCCGCACCAGATGTTGCACGGCCACCGATAACCGACTGTTGTCCTTTTGCTGGAACTGCAGGAAGAATTTTGGCTGCTTCAGAAAGATTGGAGAGCACCCATTCTATCATCTCTGCAGGATCTCCGTTGGGAGCTAACATATCTTCAGAAGTATAAATATGATCAGGGAAAGGTAGATCATGCCATACTCTCATTCCCTCGAATAAAGACACTGCTCTGAGGAACATTGCTTCCGCTTTTATTCTTTTGATCTCAGCATCATTGGCTTCGGGTATTTTCTCAATAATAAGATTGCACTGATAGATGCACTTGTAAATTGACTGATAAAGGCTATATCCTCTACGAGGTCCATGGAAAATCCAGTCGCTGGGCTGACAAGTTAGTTCGTCAGCGTTCCTGTAACGGTTTGCATTATCTGCATACTTACCGCCACCACAAGTGATATCATCAGAGATGATTTCAAAAA
>JAQVAJ010000149.1 GCA_028690885.1 Clostridia bacterium | reverse complement strand
CCCATCCATTCGCTATCTCTTTTTGCAAGATAATCATTTACAGTAACAAGGTGAACACCTTTTCCAGAAAGAGCATTAAGATAAATAGGTAAAGTTGCAACTAAAGTTTTTCCTTCACCAGTTTTCATTTCTGCAATTCTTCCCTGATGAAGCACTATTCCTCCAATAAGCTGAACTCTGTAGGGAGTCATGTTCAATACTCTTGTTGAAGCTTCTCTGCATACTGCAAAAGCTTCGGGAAGAATATCATCCAACGTCTGCCCTTCTTCTAGTCTTGATTTGAATATATTAGTGTATTCCTTCAGTTCTGAATCAGTTTTTTGTTTCATTTCATCACTCATAGATTCAATCAAATCAACAATCGGTATTATTTTTTTAATCTCCTGATCACTATGAGTTCCGAAAATTCTGTCTAGTAGTTTACCCATTTATATCTCCTAATCTTTTTAAAACAGTTGTATATCCTTCTGCACCATAGTACAAGCTTTTCGCAACTCTGCTTATAGTTGCAGCAGATGCTCCTGTTTTTAAGGATATATCAGTGTATGTATGTTTTTCATTAAGCATTTTTGCAACAACAATACGCTGCGCCATTGCTTTTAATTCTGCTACTGTGCATATGTCTTCAAAAAAACTATAACATTCTTCTCTACTTTTCAAAGTAAGAATTGCATCAAATAAATAATCAGATTCTTTTGATTTAAGTTTTTCGTTCATAATGTCACCTCAACTTCTTTCTATACTCCCAGGCAGTACTTATAATATCATGAATATCATTATAACGAGGACTCCATCCAAGATCCTTTTTAATTTTCTCACTTGATGCAACTAAAACAGCAGGATCTCCCTTACGTCTTGGAGCTATTTCTGTTCTTATGTCTTTTTTTGTAACGTCTTTTACTGCTTGTACTATCTGATGAACTGAAAATCCCTTTTCACTACCCAGATTATATGTCATTGAAAGAGCGCAACTATTTGAATTCTGCATCTTTTCCAAAGCAAGAAGATGAGCTGAAACTAAATCACAAACATGTATATAATCTCTTATACATGTTCCGTCTGGAGTGTCGTAATCATCTCCAAAAATCAAAAGCTTATCGATTTTCCCTAATGCTACGTCCAAGGCTATTGGTATAAGATGCGTCTCTATCTTCCTTTTTTCTCCTATACGGCCACTTTCATGACTCCCTGCAGCATTGAAATATCTCAGTGCCGCATAATTTATACCATAAGCTTTTGAAGCCCATTTCAACATTTTTTCAATTGAAAGCTTTGTTTCTCCGTATGGATTTGTGGGATTGGTTCGAGCACTTTCTTTTATTGGTGATGGTTGTTCGCCATAAACGGCTGCAGTTGACGAAAAGACAATGTTTTTAACTCCATAGTTCTCCATATATTGAAGTATCTTCAATGTTCCAAAAACATTATTTTCATAATACTTAATTGGATTTTGCATACTCTCACCAACTAGTGAGTAAGCTGCAAAATGTATTATTCCATCAATATTATTTTCTCTAAAGACTTTATCCATGGCTTTACTATCTTTTAAATCTGCATTATAGAATCGATTTGCTAATACTGCTTCTTTGTTTCCGGTTGACAAATCGTCTACTATTACAACATCATATCCTTTTTCTAAAAGATGCAACACCATATGCGAACCAATATATCCAGCTCCGCCAGTAACAAGAATACTCATCTAAATCTCCTTTACGCCATCGGATATATTGCATACATAGAATGATGCATCATATCCCATTATCTCATAATACACTTTCGAAATATCATTTATAAACTCTTCAACTGATTCTGTTTTTACTATGGATACTGTACATCCTCCAAAACCAGCTCCTGTCATTCTAGAACCAAGAACATCCTTTTGCATCCAAGCGCTTTCTACCAAAATATCCAACTCTTTACATGACACTTCATATAAATCTCTTAAGGATATATGTGATAGATTCAAATATTTACAGAACGAGAGAATATCATTTTTCCTTAAAGATTTGACGCTATCCAAAACACGCAAATTTTCACATACGGCATGCTCAGCTCTTTTTTTACATTTTTCATCCTTAATTTCATCCTTACACAATAAAAATTCCTTATATGAAAAATCACAAAGATTCTTCTTCTCAGGAAACTTGTTTTGCATATCGGCTAAAGCCTTTTCACATTCAGAACGTCTTTCATTATACTTTGATTCACCTAATGATCTTTTTTTATTCGTGTTACTGATTACTATGGAATATTTGTCAAGTTTGACAGGTATATATTCATATTCTAAAGTGTCAGTATCAAGAAGGATTGCATTACCTTTTTTCCCCATGGCAGAAGCAAATTGATCCATTATGCCACATTTGACACCTACATACTCATGTTCAGCCTTTTGACATATTAATGCGATCTCGATTTTATCAATATTGTGTCCATAGAGCTCGGTCATAGCATAAGCAGTTACAACTTCAATTGCTGCAGATGAAGACAGACCGCTTCCCAATGGAACCAAGTCATTGAATATAAACTCTGCGCCTCCAACTGATATGCCCTTCTTCATGAGCTGTTCAATTACGCCTAACTGATAATTGCCCCATTTCAGATTCTTGTATTTTTCAAGTTCGTTAATATTGGCTTCAACTACATATTTTAAGTCAGTCGCATAAAGTTTAATTAAATCATCATCTCTTTTTCTTATTGCTACTGTAGAAAATTTATCAATAGCAGCAGGAAAAACATATCCTCCATTATAATCTATATGTTCTCCTATCAGGTTAACTCTGCCTGGAGCCTGAAAAAACCTTATAGGATTTTCACTTTGTCCATAAACATCATTCATTATCTTTCTTAGTTCGTCTTTTATCATAAATCACCTTTTTTACTAATATATTTTTTATATGCTTCTTTAAGCTCTAATGCTTTTTCCTCTGGTGAAGTAGGGTTGCAATGAGCCCATGCGCCTGTCTCGCTTGATGCATTGAATTTTATTTTTTCAGCCGATCTCATTGGTGGAAAAAATTCAACATGAAAATGATAATATGGGTATTCCTCATTTGTATTTACTGGGGCTTGATGCATACACATCATGTAAGGAAAATCAAATCCAAAAAGATTATCCAGTGTTCCAACAGCTTGTTTTAGTGTTTTAGCAAAATCTGATTTCTCTTTTTCAGTAAACTCTGTAATATATTGTATATGTCGTTTGGATGATACATATATCCCATATGGATATTCAGAAAAGAATGGAAGGTAAACAATAAAACTGTCATTTTCAAATATAACTCTTTTATCAAAATCCTTTTCATTTTTATTCATATCACAAATAAGACACCTGCCTGTTTTTTCTGTATGTTCTTTACATGATGCTAATTCCAGTTGGATTTTTTTAGGAATGAAAGGATAACCGTAAATCTGGCCGTGAGGATGAGGCATAGTGACACCTACTGCTTCTCCTCTATTTTCAAAAATGAAAACATACTTAATTTTTTCATATGTAGATATATCTTTAAATCTATCTTGCCATAGATTAACCAATTCGTTTAAATGCAGATCGTCCAATTCGCAAAGTTTTGCATTATGATCTTTTGAATATAAAATAACTTCACATTTGCCATAAGCTTTATCCACTTTATACAAATCTGTTTCTACATCATCAGGATTAGGAGGGTTTAATGATAATGATGGAAAATCATTATCATATTTATAAACCATGAAATCATCTGGAACTTTACCACTTCCAGGACAAAAAGGACACCAGTCTTTAGGCATTTGTGGCCTGTTCTGTCTTTGTGACACTACCATAACCCAATCTTTTATTAACGGATGCCATCTTAATTCTGCCATATGCTACTTTTCACTCCTTAAGTTATGATAAATAGTTGAATGTGGAGGTACAGACTTCATTAGCCATACTGATGCTCCTATAACTGAATCATGACCGATTACAGTATCTCCTCCGAGTATTGTTGCATGTGAATAAATTATCACATTATCTTCAATATCGGGATGTCTTTTGATTCCCTTTACAGGATTTCCATCTGAATCAAGCTCAAAACTTTTAGCACCTAAAGTTACACCCTGATATATTTTAACATTCTTTCCTATTCTGCATGTCTCTCCAATTACAATACCAGTACCATGATCCATAAAAAAATGTTCTCCTATGCATGCTCCCGGATGAATATCAATACCTGTTATCCTGTGTCCATATTCATTCATCATTCTTGGAATTAATGGAACATTCAATCTGTACAGCTCATGTGCTATTCTGTGAATACTCATCATTTCAAGTGAAGGATAGCTTAATAATATTTCTTCAAAGCTTTTAGCTGCAGGATCACCAACATATGCAGCATGTATATCAGTCTGAAGCATTCTTCTTATTTCAGGTATCTTTTCTAAAAATGAAATAATAACAGAATCAGGGTCTATTTCACATTCTGTATTATCTTTTTTGCATTTATAATCAAATACTCTATCAATTACTTCTCTTAATTCTATTGCTGCTTCTCTGATGTTATTACCTATAAGCATATCAACATTTGCTTTGCTTATAGAACACTTCTCATATACTCCAGGAAACAATGCGGATCTTAAAAGAAAAAGGATATTTTTAACTCTTTCCTTACCTGCAAGTGAAATTGTATTTTCTCTTAAATAGTAATCATCATTCAGCGATTCAAGGTCTGATGCTATCTTCGGTAACTCGCTATTTATCCAGTCTCCAAGTTTATTATCTTTTCTGCCCATTTCTCCTCCGTTAATTTACGTAATACATATTATACAACAAATCTT
>JAQVAJ010000148.1 GCA_028690885.1 Clostridia bacterium | reverse complement strand
TATGAGCTTAATAAGAATGGTATTGATGTAACTGTTATAACTGACGGGATGGTTGCACATCTTATGAGTAAAAATATGGTTGATGCTGTAATTGTCGGATGTGACAGGGTAGCATCAAATGGGGATACAGCAAATAAGATAGGAACAAAGAATATATCCATAATTGCAAAGAGATACAATATTCCTATGTATATAGCATGTCCTACTTCTACTATTGATATGGATATAGAAGACGGATCAAAGATTGTTATTGAACAGAGGGATTCTGTGGAAGTCACACATATAAACGGTGTCAGAATAGTGCCGCCTGGGGTTAAGGTTTTTAATCCATCTTTTGATGTTACTGATAATTCAGATATAACAGCAATAGTTACAGAAAAGGGTATAGCTTATCCACCATACAATGTCACCCTTAAAATACTATAACCTCATTTTTCTTATTTATTTAAACTTTGTGTTTGTAAATTCATTTAATTTTAATTAAAATATTGATAACAAATGTAAATTATATGTTTTATTTCCTTTCAACTATAAACTTTTTGTGAACTTTGATATTTGATGTTGAAACTATAGTGAACCTCTGCTATAGTATACCCGTTGCAGCCTTTAAGGCTGCATTATGCCAGTAAAAAGTCATAAGGAGGATATACTATGACAGGGTACAACTGGGAAAAGATTATAAAAGATTTCGACGCTAATTCAAGCATCTACGATTCTATTAAAGACAATACGGATGAATTTATAGACTCTTACAAAGACCATGTTGAATGGAAAGCAGGATGGGGACATGATTTTCATTGCGATTACTGCTCAGGCAGGCTTATATTCGATAAGACAAACAGAGGTAAGTATACTTGTAAAGTATGTGGCAAAGAGAATACAGGCGACAGAAAAGACTGGTCCTGGACAACATCTTACAGAAGTGCCAGCTGTACGCATGTAAAACATGCAGGCATATTATATAGTATTACAAAACAGCAGAAATACATTGATTACATAAGAAAAGTCATGAACTTTCTTACAGATAATTATGATAAGTTTGAATCATTTGCTCCTAACCTTCGTTTTTTAGGAAGGTATACTGGAACAGGATTATCTGATGCGCATAATACAATGTCATTACTATACGGTATAGATGCTGCACAGGATCATCTTACTAAAGCTGAACTAGATAAATGGCATAAGGGATTTTTTACTCCACAGGCAGATATGTTTGATTTCTTTTCAAATAAGATATACAACATACCTCTATGGCAAAAAGTCAGTGAAGCCAATATAGGCGTTTTCTTTAAAGATGAAACTATAATAAAAAGAGCTTTTTACTCAAAATTTGGTATATTGGATCAGTTAAGAAGAGGTGTTACAGAAGATGGCATGTGGTTTGAGACAAGTACAGGATATCATTTCTTCGGTCTGGCTGCTACAGCTGAACTTCTATTATTGTGTCGGAGAAATGAGGTATTATGCATACCTGAACATCAGGAACTGATGGATATCATTGAGAGCCAATTCATGTTTCCACTTAAAATCATGTTCAAGAACGGCTGTATTGCAAATCCTTGTGACAGTGGACTGGATATGGACATTTTTACTTATCAGAATGCATATGTTAAAGCCTGTGCTTTGTTTGACAACCCATATTTCAAGCAGGTTTTAGGCTACATAAAACATATAAAAAATCAACCTAGAACATTGGATGAAATTCTTTATAGTATAGAATATGATGAGTGTGATCATCTTCCTGACTTCGGGTCGAATAATTTCGAAGATTCATTTTGTGCAATATTAAAAAATGATGTGACTGAATTGTATCTTAAGACAGGAATAAAGACGATCTGTCATGCTCATCCTGATGTAATGACAGTTGAAATGGCATTTTATGGAGATCTGTTGTCAAAAGATATTGGCTCTTCAGGATATAGTTCAAAGATTTTTAATGAGTGGCAACATAAGACAATTGCTCATAATACAATAACCATTAATAGACAAGATCAGACATACACTCCTGTTGGTGAAGGCATCTGGCCTGAGGGAATTGTTGAGTATTATGATGAACAGCATATAAGAGCAAAATCTAAAAATGTGTACGAATGTGTTGATTATACCCGTGATATGAAAGTAAAAGAGAATAAGATATATGACCAGTTTAGCGTAAAAGCAGTTGAAGATTTAGAGCTTGATTACGCATTTTATTCAAAGGGTGAATGTATCATTGAGAATGAATATGAAAAAGTCGATTCAATCGGTGAATCTGAAGGATATCAGCACTTATTTGATATAAAGAAGATTGATAACAGAGATACTGTAACTGTAAAATTTGAGTTGGAAGATAAAATTTTAAGTGTTACTATTGAGCCTGATGAAGATTCAGTTGTATACATAGTAAACAGTTATGTTAATAATTTCAATGACACAAGATATGGTATAATTATAAGAAGAAATGGTAAAGAAAGAATATTTAATGTGACATATGAATGTGTCATGAAATAGGATTTTAATGCATACTTATGAAACGCATATTATTAAAGAAAGCATGTGTGACTGCTTCAGAAGATTAAAACTGCAGCATATGTTCATAATGATGCAGGATGCAGCATACAAAGATCTTCTCACATATGGGTGTGGAAGAAAATCATTACTCGATAAAGATGTTGCTTTTCTTCTTAGAAGGTCAGTGGTAGAAGTAATAAATGCTCCAAGAGCTGATGATACTGTTGTTGTAGGAACATCACAGATCTCTTTGCAGGGGATGACTTATACAAGAGATTTCATATTCATATGTAATGATGAGATATGTGTGAAGGCTTCAACTCAGTGGTTTTTATGTAAAATTTCCGATAAATCACTAATTCGTCCGACTATTCAGACAATATCATACTCTGGTGACTCAGTTGGTATATCCATTGATAATAAACCTGAAATACCAGATGACAGAGGAGAAATATATAATACTATAAAAATCGGTTACAGCGCTATTGACGGAAATATGCATGTCAATAATACTGAGTATGTTTCATGGGTGTGTGATGCTCCTAATGCTATCAGTTATTTAGATGAGGGCCATTATTCTTTTGATATATACTTTAAAAAAGAGGTAATAGCTCATGATACTGTAGACTTATATCAGATTAATAATGTAGTTTATGGTATATCCCAAAACCAAACTAGCTTTATTGCAAAATTTAAATAATAAATCTGTTGTATTGTTGTATTAATGAACTCGGATAAAACTGGGTTCTTTTTACGTGAATTATTTGATAAAAAGAACAAATGTTTTTATTTCTAGACAACTTAAGAGAAATATTAAAATTATTAAGGTTAAAATTAAATAAATTAATATTTAGTGTTGACAATTCAAAAAATACTTTGTATTATACTTTTGTAACTGATAAAGATAAGAATGGATGTTTTTGATAATATAACTAGGAGGACGAGTAAATGAAGAATTTTGTACCATCGCAATGTCCTATATGTGAAGGAGAGCTTGTAATAACTGATATGGAATGTAAAAACTGTCGAACTCATATCAGTGGAGAATTTTATACTACAAAACTTGCAAAACTAGATCCGAACCAGCTTGAGTTCATTGAAGCGTTTATAAAATGCAGAGGAAGCATAAAGGAAATGGAGAAGGAATTGAAGATATCTTATCCTACAGTAAAATCCCGTCTTGAGATAATTGCAAAAACTATGGGATACAAGGATGAGAAGGAAGAGGATGACACCAGAATGAAGGTGCTTGATAGCATTGAAAAAGGTGAGATGACTGTTGAAGAAGCATTAAAAATACTTAAATAGGGGTGTGTAACTATGAATGAATCAAAAGAAATAGAAATGATTTTAAAACTTCTTGAAGAAAAGAAAATAACGACTGAAGAAGCTAAAATGCTTATAGAAGCTTTGAAAACAGCTAATAACAATCAAAGTGAAGATCAAGATACCTATGAGAACGATGATAAAAGTGGTTCTGAAAATGTATTTTGTGATGATTTTGATGATGTCAGAACAAAATTTAGCAATTTTGGTTTTGATATAAAAGATGCAATATTAGATAAGATGTCTGAAATTAAGAGTAATGTTTTTGATTCATTATCATTTGACATCCCGAGTAATACTGACTTATTTGACTTAAAGTCAGACAAAATGGATTTTGAACTTAATGATAAAGCTTCAATAAGTATTGAGGGAACCAATAGTTCTGTAATAGTAAAACATGGTTCAGGTGATAAGGTGCTGATTAATTTTTCTGTAAAATCAAATGATTACGATAGAATACATGAAATTATAGAAATACAATACTCAAAAGATTTCTTAGGAATTACTGTTGATGATGCATATAAGGAAAGAATAGTCATTACAATTGAGCTTCCTGATATTGATTTACTTAAATTAAAAATTGAAACTACTAATGGACCTATTAGTCTTTCAGATGTTAAATGCGGACAAATTCATCTTGAAGGTACAAATGGCTCAATAAGCCTTAGAAGATGTACCGGAAATGCTTTCAAAGCAGAAACAAGCAATGGTTCTGTTCGTTGTGAACAAAATAGTTTTGATGAGTCAATTATTGTTGAATCATCAAATGGAGCTGTTTACTCAAATATGGATAATTGTAAACTTATTGATATGGAAACTACAAATGGTTCTATTAAATTTTACGGCAGTTGTGCAAGAAGCTTTAAAGCAGAAACAACAAATGGCTCAGTAATTTTCGACAGGCTAAACCCATATCAGTCAGAAAACAAATTTCTTTTGGTTGGTGAGACTACAAACGGATCAGTTAACGCATATATCAATCGT
>JAQVAJ010000147.1 GCA_028690885.1 Clostridia bacterium | reverse complement strand
CCATATACCATCTCCTGAACATTAACAGCTGTTCCCCAGCTTGAAGGTATGTCATTCATCCTTCTATAATAAATTGCTCTTTCATTATTCCATGATCTGAAAACAGCTTTAATTGCTTCAAATAGCTGCTCTTTAGGATCTTGAGGAAAATCTTTTCCTATTTCCTTTTTATACATGTCCTTAAATTTTTCCAGAACAAACTTCATGTCCTCTGCTGAAAGATCAGTATCATTGGTAACGCCTTTTTCTTCTTTTATCTCATCCAGAATTCTTTCAAATTTTGCTTTTGACAGGCCTATTACGACATCAGAAAACATCATAACAAATCTTCTGTAGCTATCATAAGCAAATCTTGCATTACTCGTAAGTTCTGCTAATCCTTCAACTACAACATCATTCAATCCTAAATTTAATACAGTGTCCATCATTCCAGGCATAGAAGCTCTAGCTCCTGATCTTACTGAAACTAAAAATGGATTCTGAGGATCTCCCAGTTTTTTTCCGACCGTTTCTTCGGTTATTTCGAGAGTTTTTAGTATTTCTTCTTTTATGTCGTCTGATATCTGTTCGCCATCTTCATAATATCTTAAACAGGCTTCAGTCGTCACAGTAAATCCTCTTGGAACCGGCAATCCCAGTGAAGTCATTTCAGCAAGGTTAGCTCCTTTTCCACCAAGAAGATTTTTCATTTTCGCATTCCCCTCTTTAAAGAGATAAACGTATTTTGTCATATTTCCCTCCGTTATAATTTAATATTTTCATCAAGAAAGGTCATTATTGCATCAATACGAATCCTATCTTGTTTCATGCTGTCTCTGTATCTAACTGTAACACATTCATCATTTAATGAATCAAAATCAAAAGTGAAACAGAAAGGTGTACCTATTTCATCTTGTCTTCTGTATCTTTTTCCTATGCTTTGAGCATCATCATATTCAACATTCCATTTTTTTCTAAGCATATTGAATACCTTTAATGCCTCATCATTCAGTTTTTTTGATAAAGGCAGAACTGCTGCTTTTACTGGTGCGATGTAAGGATGAAATCTTAAAACAGTTCTGATGTCTCCTTCTTCCAAATCCTCTTCATCATATGCATCTGTCAATAACGCTAATAGCAGTCTCTCAACTCCTAAAGAAGGTTCAATACAGTATGGAACATACTTTTCATTTGTCATCGGATCAAAGTATGTAAGATCATCGTTTGAGAACTTTGAATGCTGCTTTAAATCGTAATCTGTCCTGTCTGCAATTCCCCAAAGCTCACCCCATCCAAAAGCAAATTTATATTCAAAATCAGTTGTCGCATTACTATAAAATGATAATTCTTTTTCGGTATGATCTCTTAATTTGATATTTTCCTTATTTATACCAAGACTGATAAGCCAGTTGTAGCAGAAAGTCCTCCAATATTCAAACCATTCTAAATCAGTACCAGGTTCACAGAAAAATTCCAGTTCCATCTGTTCAAATTCTCTTGTTCTGAATATAAAATTACCTGGTGTTATCTCATTTCTAAAACTCTTACCTATCTGGCCTATTCCAAAAGGTATTTTTTTACGTGTTGTCCTCTGAACATTCTTAAAATTAACAAATATCCCTTGTGCTGTTTCAGGTCTTAAATAAATCTGTGCAGCGGTATCTTCGTTAACTCCTTGAAATGTTTTAAACATACAGTTAAATTGTTTAACATCAGTAAAATCATGTTTTCCACAATTTGGACATGGAATTTTATTTGTTTTTATGTACTCCATCAATGCTGAGTTATCAAAACCTTCGGCAGACATATTAATGTTGTTAGTACTATTGTATTCTTTGATAAGGTCATCAGCACGATGTCTTGTTTTACAATTTTTACAGTCAGTAAGAGGATCAACAAAAGATCCTACATGTCCTGATGCTACCCAAATATTAGGGTTCATAAGAATGGCACTGTCTATACCGACATTATATTCGTTTTCCTTAACGAATTTCTGCCACCATGCATTCTTAATATTGCTCTTTAACTCTACTCCCAAAGGACCATAATCCCAGGCATTTGCTAAACCATCATAGATTTCTGATCCAGGATAAACAAAACCTCTCCTCTTTGCCAAGGAGACTAATTTTTCCATAGTCATCTGACTTCTATCCATTAAGCAATCTCACTTTCAACAGTTTTCTCTGCTGTAATATCAAGTGGTAAAGGTTCATCTGCAACCCTTACTTCGCCACTGTTTATTTCCATTGCTGCAACAGAAATGGGGTTTCTTTCGGAAGTATTAATCCTGATCTTTGCACCTGATGCAATTTCTCTGGACCTTTTTGCTATAGCATTCACTATAATAAATCTTACAGGTATTTTCTTTTCCAATTCCTCAACTGATGGTTTGTTAATCATATTTTTGTATATTCTCCTTATTCTTATATATTAGTTAATCGTTACTATCTTCATTTATATCATCTGGTACAATTTTTCCACTTAAACGTCTTTCCAGTGTCTCCGGTTGTAAAGGTGATAATATAATGTGTTCGCTGTCTGTAATAATTACTGACCTTGTCCTTCTTCCATATGTCGCATCAATAAGTAATGATGTGTCTCTTGCTTCCTGGATTATTCTTTTAACTGGAGCAGACTCTGGACTCAAAACTGCAACAATCCTCTCCATTGAAACCATATTACCGAATCCGATATTTAAAAATTTCATAATTACTCCAGATTTTGAATCTGCTCCCTTATCTTTTCTAATAAATATTTCATTTCCAGTGTGTTATTTGTAATATCAAGATTATTTGCTTTTGATGCTATTGTGTTGGTTTCCCTTAACATTTCTTGGATAATAAAATCTAATTTCTTACCACCTGAATCCTTATCAATATTGCTAATAAACTGATTTATATGGCTTTTTAGTCTTGTAATTTCCTCATCAACACATGCCCTATCTGCAAAAAAAGCTACTTCTTGGGTTAATTTTGCATCATCTATCTTGACATCACTTAATAGCTCCTCAAGTCTTTTTTCAAGTTTCTGTTTATACTGAGTAGGAATATCGAATGATAATTTTTCAATATTGTCTACATATTCACTAAAACTCTTGATTTTTTCAATACAGTCTTTTGATAAGGCGTTACCTTCTTTTTGTTTTGTATCGAGAATATTATCAATAGCAATATTAAATGCTTCTAAAATGCTTTCAGTCAGTTTTTCATTATCTTCATCGCTTTCCTGTACGCTTATTACACCTTGGAAAGATGCTATTTGAACTGGAGTTATATCACTATTGAGATTATACCTTTGTTGAATTGTTTTTAGAAATGTGTAATATGAGTCTGCTGCTTTTTCATCAAATTTAATATCTGAAAAATCAGCACTTATATTATACACAGTTACATAACAATCAACTTTACCTCTTGAAATTCTTGAGCGTATGAGATTGCGAACTTTTTCTTCAGCATACGATATATTTTTTGGCAATCTTAAAGATAAATCAAGAAATTTACTGTTTACGCTCTTGATTTCAATCCTCATTGATATTAGTTCATTTTCATACAGGCTTTTACCATAACCTGTCATGCTATATGCCATTGGTTATACTTCCTACATTAATCTGATGTATTGTAACATAAATAACCATAATATGCAATTAAATTTTAACTGCACATCTGTTTCAATCTTCTTAAAACGAAAACCTTATCTGTCAAGGTTTACTATCTCATAATCCAAACTTCCAAGGCCAATTGAGCTTGCATATTCAATTCCGTGAAGCCAATCAGTTTTAGGATTTACAGTCGTTAGGTAGTCCTTTTTCTTCTCTTGCTTATCCAAAAGACTTTCTTTGATTATTCTTCCATTATTGACCGCATCAGAACAAGCTTTATCAATCGCAACTGGATCGAAGGAAGCAAATATTCCAATATCATCAACTATTGGTATGTCATTGAAATTATGGCAATCACAATATGGTGATATATCAATGACAAAAGATATGTGAAAGTGATGCTTGTCTTTTAAAACAGCATATGTGTATTCTGCAATCTTTTCTCCTAATATAGTATTAGTTTCATCACTTGCAGGTGTAATGGCATCAAAAAGACATGAGCCTATACATCTTCCACAACCAACACATAATTCCTGATCAATAAATGCTCTCCCATCGATCTCATAAATTGCATTTTGCGCACAGCTTTTAAAACAAGTGAAGCATCCTTTGCATTCATCATTTATTACTTTAGGTTTACCTGCCGAGTGCATTTCCATCTTCCCTGCTCGTGAACCGCAACCCATTCCGATGTTTTTCAAAGCACCGCCTATTCCAGTTGCAACATGCCCTTTAAAATGATTAAGGGATATTATTACGTCTGAATCTGCAACAGCATGGCCTATCTTAGCTTGCTTCACATGTTTCATGTTTATATCTATTAAAGTTTCATCAGTTCCTTTAAGCCCATCACCTATAATTACATTACATCCAGTTACAAACGGATTAAAACCATTTAGATATGCTGTATCAAGATGCTCAAGTGCATTTTTTCTTTTACCAGGATATAAGGTGTTACAATCTGTTAAGAAGGGCCTTCCTTTTAAATGCTTTATATAATCGCATAATACTTTCGCATAATTCGGTCTAATATATGCTAAATTACCTGGTTCTCCAAAATGCACCTTTACAGCTGTAAATTTATTTTCAAAAGGAATCTCTGATAATCCTGCTTTTTTTATAAGTTTCTCAAACTTTTGCAAGAGACTTTGTCCGTGATCTGTTTTCATATTGGTAAAATATACTTTTGACGCCATTGTTCCTCCGTATTTCTATCTTATATGCTATTATATATTTTAATAGTGTTTAATTCGATTTGATTATGAATAAAATCAATTAATAATGTTTTATTAATTTTAAAATAAGTGATTT
>JAQVAJ010000146.1 GCA_028690885.1 Clostridia bacterium | reverse complement strand
ATAATGCTCAGATATCCTCTACAGCTTATCTTGATAACAATATAGTATTATCCAATAACGTTTCAAATGAAGACGGGCACATTATGTATGATGCTGCATCAAATACTATGCAATTACACTATACATATGACATAAGTGAGCAAACGATTTTTATTAATGAGAATGGTGTATCTAATGAATATTTGTTGAAAAGATATAATATGGTCGTTTACAGAGTCATATGTATGGCAGTTGACTTAACTTACTCAATAAATCAACCTACTCCAACGCCGACATCTACTCCGACACCTACACCTACCCTTACACCTACACCGACAACCACTTTGAGCCCTGAACCATCGGTTACTTTATCACCTACTTCTACTATAAGTCCTTCACCTTCTCCTTCTCCAAGCAGTACCCAACCTGTGAATTCATCGGAATCATCACCTTCAATAGAACCATCACCAACCTCTTCACCTTCTCCTTCTCCTTCTCCAAGAGTAGAAGTTATAAACAGAGAAGATAAACGATATGATGATATCTGGACATTCGTGATACTTCAGGCGCTTATAATTATTATAATTATCATTATTGTTTTATCCAGGAAAAAAAGACACTAATCAGTCGGATTCAGTTTCCAGCCATATTCCATATAGTTCATCAAGCTTACTGTTAAGCTGTTTTTTTTGTTCTGTAAGTTCCATAAGCTTTTCATAATCACTTGAGTTATTATTCATTTGTGATATTACTTCGTTTAATTCATTCTCTAAAGTTTTAATCTGCTGTTCACAAGTTCGTTTTTTAAGATCAGTCTTTCTCTTTTCTTTTTTATCATCAAAAGGCTTTTTTACGAATGTTCTTGATATTTTGTCCTGTTGAACTAATGCTTCTTTTTTAGCAAGATAATAATCATAATCACCTTCATATACGTTAAACATACCGTTTTCAATTTCGAATATGCGTTTAGCAAATTTATTTATGAAGTGCCTGTCATGTGATATGAATATCATACTACCCGAAAACATCATTAATGCATCTTCCAATTCTTCTCTTGCAGGAATATCCAAATGGTTAGTAGGTTCGTCAAGAATGAGCAGATTTACTCCATCCTGCATTTCTAAAAGAAGCCTGAGCCTGCTTTTTTCCCCTCCTGAAAGACTGCCTACTTTCTTGTAAACGTCATCATCAGAAAACAAGAACTTTCCTAATATGTTACGAGCTGATTGTAAAGTCATTGACAACTGCTCACAGACAAGCTCCAAAACAGTTTCATCTTCATTAGGAAATGTGACATGCTGCTCAAGATATGCATATTTAACACTTTTAGGTCTTTTAACTATTCCGCTATCAGCTTCGATCTGACCTGTAACTATTTTAATCAAAGTGCTTTTCCCAGCGCCGTTAGGCCCAATTAATGCAACTTTGTCTCCACTTCGCATAATGAAAGAAACATCACTGAACAGAACTCTGTTTTCGAAGGACTTCTCAATGCTTTTTACAAAAAATATCTCTTTAGCAACTTTTTCCTCTTCTAAAAAAGCCAATCGTAATTCTTTTTCTGTAACAGGCTTATCGTAAATGTCAAGTCTCTCCATCCTTCTTTCAAGGTTCTTTGCTCTTTTGATTGCAATCTCAGTACCATAATTTCGCATCTTCAAAGCTGTTTGCCTTAATCTGCTAATTTCTCTTTCCTGTCTTTCATATAGTTTTAGATCTCTTTCTTCAGCTTCGATTTTCTGCACTTGATAAGCAGAATAATTACCCTTATATGATTCAACTTTGCCATCATACAGTTCAATTACTTTCATAGCAGTGTTATCTATAAAGTACCTGTCATGTGATATATACAACACAGCACCTTTGTATTCTATAATATATTTTTCAAGCCATTCACATGCATTAGCATCAAGATGATTAGTAGGCTCATCCAACAGAAGTATGTCAGGATTCATTAAAAGAACCTTTGCAAGCATAATCATAGTAAGCTCCCCACCGCTTAACTTAGCAGCCTGATTCTCTATAACCGCATCTGGTATTCCAAGTCCTTTAGTTACCTTATTAAATTTCTCATTCATACTATAGCCTTCATAAAATTCGAATCTATCATTTAAGATGCTATAATTTCTTATGTGTTCTTCATTATCAGGCTGTATTGTCATAAGCTTTCTCAGCTCATGCATCTCATGCTCTACTTTCTTTATATGCTCAAATGCTTCTTCAATTACTGTTTTTGATGTTTTAGAACCAAAATCGGAATAAATCTGTCGCAAATATCCTATCCTTAAACCTTTTTCGACATATACTGAGCCGCTATCATAATCCATATTATCTGCAATAATATTGAATATGGTAGTTTTGCCTGAACCGTTTTTACCGATTAAAGCTACTTTTTCATTAGCGTGGATTTCAAAACTGATATCCTTTAATACATCAAATCCGCCATAACTTTTATTAACATTGTTTAAAGTAATAATTGCCATTTAAACCTCATAGATAATTATACATAAAAAAACCAGCTTGTTAAGAAAATACATAAAAAAGCCGGATTATATGTAATAAATGTTATTAAGAATTCTTCATTATAGTGGTTTCAACTATATTTGCTACATGTTCGCAGGAATCACAGCATTTTTCCAGATTCTCGAATATTGACTTCCAGACAAGTTTTTCAACAGCATCTGCATCGGAAGCAAATAATTCATTCATAGATTCTACAAAAAGCTTATCTCCTTCTTCTTCCAAATCATTTACTTCGATTATTAAACCCTTTATAGTTTTGCTTCTGGAGAAATTACGAAATTCAATAAAAGTTTTTCTTAAAGCTTCACAGCATCTTTTTATTATATCTGTAAAATCCAGTGCTCCTTTTTTTATTGTCTTTATGTTATACATGTATATCTTTATTAAAACATCTTCAATATTGTCAGTAACATCATCTATTTCCTGAGATAAATTTATTATATCCTCTCTGTCTATAGGAGTTATGAATTCTTTTATGAGTTTATTTACAAGAGTATGCTTCTGCATATCTGCCTCATGTTCGACATCATGCATGCTTTTAAGCATTGTTTGTGCTTTTTTAAGATCATAGTTATATACTATTTCACATAACAGGTCTGCTGCCCTGCAGTTGTATTCAACCAGTTCTACAAATTTCTGATAATAGTCAAAATCTTTTTTGTTAAACATCATATTCTCCTTAAAATACTGCTAAAAACAATTTAGCCATAAGATACCCAATAAGCCCGCAACCTGGAAAAGTGAATATCCAGGTAAGCACCATTTCTTTTACCACTGACCACTTTACGTTCCTTATTCTTTTTGCCGCTCCTACACCCATAATTGCTGTAGTCTTGGTATGAGTAGTACTCACAGGTATTCCTGTAAGAGAAGAAATCAGAAGACATCCTGCTGCGGCAAGATCGGCTGAAAATCCCTGATATTTTTCTAAGTTAACCATATTCATGCCTACAGTTTTTATAATCCTATATCCGCCGATGGATGTTCCTATTCCCATAACAGCGGAACATAAAATCATCATCCACATGGGAAATATAAGGTTAGTGGCTGAACTCATACCCTGTGAAAGATAAATGCCTAATATAAAGATACCCATAAATTTCTGTCCGTCCTGAGCACCATGCATAAATGCCATCAAAGCAGCGCCACCAATTTGTGCTCCTTGAAAGAGTCTTCCTGTTTTTGTTTTATTTACTCTTTTAAAAATAAACTCAACTGCTCTTACAGTTAGAAAACCCATTAAAAATCCTAAAAATGTTGAAAAAAGCAAGCCATATAAAACCTTGACTATTTCCGGACCATTTATTGATGAAAAACTGTTACTTACTGCTATTCCTGCTCCTGCGATTCCTGCGACTAAAGCGTGACTTTCGCTTGTTGGTATACCAAAAATCCATGCGGTAACCGCCCAAATAACAATAGCGCATAAACCTGCACAAAGTGCAATAAGCGCAGTTTTGTAATCATCACCGAAATCAACCATATTAAAAAGTGTTTCTGCTACTGTGGAATTAATCAGTGTCATAACCAAAACGCCTAGAAAATTAAAAACAGCAGCCATCAAGACTGCTATCTTTGGAGATATCGATCGAGTTGATACTGCTGTTGCTATTGCATTAGGCGCATCGGTCCACCCATTTACCAGTATAACCGCCATAGTTAGCAAAGTTGTCACAAGCAGTAATGGATTACTGCCAAGACTTTGTAAATATGTGCCGAATTCTATTTGCATAAATTAATTCCTTGTATACATTTTAACATCAGCACTTATTTCAATCAATCTGTTTTAAGTTGTTTCTTTAAAAGATATTTATCTATCTTTTTAACAAGCTCCTCCGGAATCTCTCTTGCAACTGGAAACATATATGCATTAACTATTCTGTCAGAAAACTGAGCAACAAAACTTGCTGTATACTCAAGGCTCTTAGCAGAGATGGGGTCAATTACATCATTTCTTGTATGACAGGAAACTGCTCCGGGAGCTCCATATCTTACAAAGTTAACTGCTGGAATCCCTTTATCTGCAAAAGGTATGCTGTCAGATGAGTATATATCATGCCTTAAGCTCATCGGATGGCCGATTTCCTTATACATGTACTCTATCATGTGGCATAATTTCTCTTCTGCAAGGACAATTGCTGTATCTCTTCCAATAACAGGACCTGCAAGATCAACATTTATACATAATTTTATATTATCAAGCTTATCAACATTTTCTTTCACATAATTCTTGCTTCCGAAAAGACCTCTCTCTTCTGAACCGCACCAAATGAATCTTACAGTTCTTAAAGGAGGATTTTTTACAAAGTATCTTAAAAGTTCTAAAAGTATTGCAGAACCTGCTGCATTATCGTACATTCCTTTAAGATCGGAAGAGCGTCGTGTAGGG
>JAQVAJ010000145.1 GCA_028690885.1 Clostridia bacterium | reverse complement strand
CATATATGTAATATTGCTGCGTAAAGCATGCAGATTCCATTCTCTTAACGGATACCCGCATATTTTTACATCTCCATGGTATTCCTCGTAATATCCGCAAATTAATTTGAATATTGTTGTTTTCCCGCTTCCACTGCCCCCTACTAACGCAACCGTAGAAGCTGCCGAAACTATAAAAGAGCATCCAGAGAGGATGCTTAATCCGGAAGAATAAGAATAATATACAGAATCAAACTCTATCGTATTATTGTTTACTGAACTGAAATCTTGTCCGTTCTTTCGTTCATCAGGCTGATCTATAAGTTCAAAATAGTGTTTGGCTATTCCGCTTGTCTCAACCATAGCAGCTAAATTGTTACCTATCTGCCATGCAACTTTAGTTACATTGGGAAGAATTGCTGCAAAAGAGTATAAAGCACCGATAGTAATATCCCCTTTGGCAACAAAAAAACTGCCAATAACATAAGACAGGACCCATGGCAGATAATAGTTTATTCCAGTAATAGCATTCATCTTGCTTTTCTGACGGTTGATCTTTTTACTGCATTCAAACTGTTCGTCAACAGCGGACTCGAACTTTTTTCCGTGAGTCCTTTTCATTCCATATATTTTATAAATGTCATTTCCTTCTATGAAATCACGAAGATAAGCATTGTATTTAACTTTGCTTTCCTGTTCTGCATCAGTAAACTTAACTAGAGGTACAGAAATTCTGCTCAGTATAAAAGTCGTTATCATTACGATACTGACCACAATCAATGTCAGCCGCCAGTCAATAAGGAACAGAAGCGTCAGCCCAAAAATCATATTTACTGGAGTATGGCTCCAAATACCAGCAACAGAATTCGGCAGAAACTCCTGCATCTTATCAATATCGTTCATCATACGTGAAATAACAGTTCCAGTATGTTTGGACTCGAAATACCCTATTGGCAGAGCATTGATTTTATCCATGGCTGAACAGCGCATAACATATCCCGCCTGTGCCTCATAATTATAGCTTGTAAGCGAGTTGGTATAACCAATTAAGCTTCTGCCAAGCACAAAGACGGAAATCAGAATAATGAAAGTAATGGCTTCACTCCATTTACCTCCTATAGCGATATCCAGCATCTGTCCTATTGTCCAGGCAATCAGAATATTCAGTGATGCAGAGAATAGACCTCCTATCCAACGCCATATACCCCACTTCCAGAAGGCTTTTTGGGAATAGGAATATAACCGTCGGACGACGGGCCAGACTCTTTGCTTATTTCGTATCCTTTTTCCCATAAGTTATCTCTTCTCTGTAATTAGGTAATATATAGATATAAAAAGTTATACATTCAACACTAATATGCTCATTAATTATAAATGATATGGTCAAAGTAACATCTAGTCAATAGAAATTCCTCTATTAAACTATTCCATAATTTTTTCTAATATTATCCAGTCAGATATCCATAGCTCTTTCATTCAGCAGGAATTCCTGTACTCCGACATATTGAATACCTTTTTCATCATACCAGGGAATAATATCATCTTTTACAACAATGATTTTCTTAAACGAATCATCTATACGATTAAGAGAATTCACTTCCTTTTCTCTCTTCTGCGGATTATCAATATTAAGTGCTGACTGTATGTAATAACGTTTGTTACCATGGTTGACTACAAAGTCCACTTCCGCTTGAACTCTTACTTTCTTCTCTTCACCTTGATTATCCTTTTCACGTTTTGAATATTGGACTACTCCTACATCCACATTGTAGCCTCTGTTAATCAGCTCATTGTAAATAATATTCTCCATGATATGCGTCTGCTCAATCTGTCTGAAGTTCAATCGCGCATTCCGTAACCCGATATCAGTGAAATAGTATTTCAATGGAGTATCAAAATACTGAGATCCCTTAATGTCATATCGCTTTGCACTATCCATAATGTAAGCTTCAATGAAGAGGTCAAGATATTTTGTTATCGTACTGTGTGAAATGTTAATTTTTCTCTCAGACAGAAAACGGTTTTCAAGTTTTCTTGGGTTTGTAAGCGATCCGATGGAAGAAGATACAAAATCCAATAAAATCTCCAGGACCTCCTTATCATTCCTAATATTATTCCGTTCAATGATATCTTTTATATATGTTTCATCAAATAAATCCTTTAGATACTGACTCTTTTCCTCAACAGTATCAAGTACCAGGACATAGGGCATACCTCCGAAACTACAGTAATCCCGCCATGCATCATTTCTATTAATCATAATTGGAGATATGGGTGATTTAACCTGTGTATGAATTTTCTGATACGCAACCCAAAATTCTGCATAGGATAAGGGCATTACATGAATCTCATCTCCTCTATCTCTAAATTGAGTCAGTACTTCCTTTGATAGCATTTTCGAATTGCTTCCGGTAATATATATATCTACATTACTTATTTTCATAAGACCAAGTACTGTATCTATAAATGTTACCTTTTCATTAGAATCTTTTATATAAGGATTTGAAACCTCCTCACAAAACTGTATTTCATCAATAAATATATAGTATCTCTTATTTTTATCAGTAATTCTCTCTTTGATATAGGCGTTAAGCTCAAACGGGTTACGATATTGTATATTATCGATTTCATCCAATGGCATCTCGATAATCTGATTTTCTGAAATTCCATTTCTTAATAAATAGTTCTTATATAATTCAAATAGAAGATAGGATTTACCGCAACGCCGGATACCAGTGATAATCTTCACCCGTCCGTTATCTTTTTTCTTTATCAATTTATTCAGATATTTATCTCTTTTAATTTCTATCATTTCATATCCTTATGTACAATTATTGTTCCATGGAGCACTTTTGGTACGTAACTACCATATCACAAAATAAATAAAGGGTCAATCAATACAAACAATTTATGTTCCATGGAGCACTTTTGGTTCATAATTAATTATTTTCATATATATCTTTTTAAAATATAATTACCTATGTTTTTATGATGTGTTCATTATCAGTAAGGAATGGATGAATTATTGAGTATATTTCGCTAGTCAAACTGTTTTTTACTCACATGAATATATTTTCATTCATATTAAGCTTCACAGCATGCTTGATGCAGATGTAATAATATAAATTTGAATACATTGTATGAGTAATCAGTCACCGATTTTTCTCACCGTTATATTCCCGCTTCCGAATTCAGACTTCTTAATATAATAATCAGGCGCGCTGTCGTTTATCGATGTTGACAAAAGCACATAGTCATCAAGCTCTGTCAGATAAAATGGAGAAAAGTAATTAAGCATAGGAATATCTACCGACACATTGTCAATAAGGTTGTATTGCCTGTCGAAAACGTATAGTATTGGCGGAATAGGTGAATATTTTTCTTCGTAATATTGATATGCATATATGTACTGATCGTTATATGAAACTCCATATAAGCCGTCACCGACAGTATCAGCTACACGCTCTATTGTACCTGTTTCATATGCATATTCATAAAAACCGTCACCATTCAGATACCAATAAACTTTGTCGGCATCTGTCAGTACACTCTGGAAAAACATTTCAGTATTTACATAATCACTCCATTTGGATGTTTCCATGGAATATCTACACACAGAGTAATAAGTATCAGGTGAAAAAGTATAGAAATATATATATTCATCATGTGGGTAGAATAAGAAAATATCATCAACATTTATTCCGTTATCTTTTGTATCGACTACTATTGTTCCTTCACTTTTGTCAAAAACCGCTGTTCTATATATCACAGTATTGGTATTACCCAATAACCCATAAATCGTCCCTTTATAGTAATACAAGTACCCATGTTCAAAAAAACCTGTACACCTTTCCTGTATTGTAGAAATTGATTTTATCTTAACATGGTTGGTTCCGTCCATATTCATTCTGAACAGACAATAGTCATATTGATCAATTGCTACATAATACATGTATCCATCATAATATGCGATTAAATTTGCTCCAGTATATGCATTGCAGTTATTATCACTGTGTCTGCAGTCAGGTTTTGAGCATAACTTCACATATTTTGATATACCGTCTGAGCAGTAGTAAACATAGAAGTTTTTGAGATAGTAATACCCTTCATATGTTTCTACAAACTGCGAAAAAGAGCATCCATCAGACAATCGAAAACTCGTGTATCTTTTATCATTTATATCCCCTTGGAAGCTGATGTCTGTTTCTGTTGTATAATCCGTATTAAGAGGTGTACTGTAATCAGAATTACAGGATGCCAGAACAAGAAACCATGCAATCAGAATAAATATTATTACTTTTCTCATGTTTTTTTGTTTCAAGGAGTCAATCCAACAAAATAGACAGGGTTTGAGCATATTAAATAGTTATGTATTGCTGAACAGAATACAACATCAATGTCAGCATTTCCTATAACTTCGGCATAAGAATAAGCAATTGAACGACAAGTAGGAAGCTGCACACATTGAGAACCATTAACAGGTCTGCAGCTGATTGTCAATTCTGATGTAACTAAAATAGCACTATCCTCATACTCAATTTTTGATCTTCCATAATCTGTAGTTAGTGTAGATCTGCAAGTATAATTTCCATTATTGTACGTACTTTCATAGAAATCACTTGAAGCAGATGGCAAGATACAAACAGAAGAAAGAACAAGCATAATTAGAAATATTCTTGCTGCTAATTTATTAAATCGCCTCATTTCATTAATCTCCCTATAATTATTATATGCATTTCCAATATTAGCATACCTTGTAGGTGAAAAAAATGCTCTGAAATCCTGGTATTAAATTGAAATTTGCTAAGATACGATTTACTAAATCATACCTTAGCAAATAAAGCTTGATAAAGAGAGATAAGAAATTCGAAATTGGGGTAGATTGAAAAAGTAAATTCCATTCTTACATGGCAAACAGAATAAAATCTCAATAAAGGGCTTCAAATCATTGTAATTTGCTAATATGGGTGATATCCTATGGCTGTCAGACATGGCAGCCATTT
>JAQVAJ010000144.1:2010-5001 GCA_028690885.1 Clostridia bacterium | reverse complement strand
CTTTTTCTTGACAAGGGTTATAAGCATGTTTACGCATTATGAATGATTACTCACATTAATAAAGTAACAACCAAATATTATCAACATTTTTAACTATTTCGCATTGAACAGGATGTATAAAAAAGATACATTAAAATCAAATATGAATCTGTATTCTAGTGAAGTTATTCTGTAGCCGTAGTATAATTCGTTTGTACGGACAAAGACATACAAAGGAGGGCGGAATGGTTACCTCAAGAGAAAGATTTCTAAATGTGATAAATGGTATCATGCCAGACAGAATACCTGTCACACTGTTTATCGCAGATCAGGGACACTTCATTTCTCAAGTATATCCTGATATAGATCCTTGGGATTTTCCAGCTTTACAGCTTAAGGTTATAGAAATACAAAAGCAGCTTGGATTGGATGTGTTTCTTAGAATGCTTTACGACCTTACAGACCCTTTGCATATCCACATGGGCGGCCTGGACATAACTCACCAAAGTGACAACTGGGAGATAAAAACAGAGGATTACAGAACTGGAAATACGATTGTAAAAAAGTCAGTAATCGGAACACCTGATGGGACTTTAGAGCAGGAATTCTCCATAAATGAAATTCGAAAAGGAACCTTCATGTATGGGTGCACTAAAAAACCTATAAACAATATCAAAGAACTAGAAATAGCAATTAAGTATGAACCAAAAATGACTGAATACTTCAAATCCGAAGCTAAAAGAAAAGTCAAAAGAATGAAAGATGCAGTCGGAAACGACGGTATTGTCGGTGTATGGGCTCCGCACGGACCATTTAATAATGCTTCATTACTGATTGATCATGATGTGCTTTACTCATTGTATTTAGAGGACTATGAATATTACGAAAAACTGATGAACTTTGCATCAGACAGGATACTGGAATATACAACTGCAATGGATGAAGCAGGAGCGGACGTGTTTTGTGTAGGCGGAAATGTAGCCGGAGGTTTCGTCGGCAAAAAATATTACGACGAATATATCCTTCCATTTGAAAAAAAGTATATCTCTTTCTGCCAGAAGAACGGTACACCAGCAATGTATCATAACTGTGGAAAGATAATGGATCTGGTGGAGTCATATAAGAATCTTGGCGTAAAGATTGTTGAGCCTTTCTCACCGCCTCCAATAGGAGATACAGATATACTTAAAGCAAAACAGATAGTAAACGGAGACTATGTAATGTTAGCAGGAATAGACCAGGTTAATGTGCTTCAAAAAGGTACTATCGATGATGTAAAAAGGGCTACTGCAACACTGACCGATATCATGAAGCCAGGTGGTAAATGCATTATACAGTCTGCAGAATCTAAGGTCTCTTTAGAAATCACCGGTAATGAAGAACGTGATATAATTCGCAACTTTTCAACACAAGCAGTAGCAGGTACTGCAAGATTTAATAGGATTGTTACAGGAAACCCGACAGAACCTCCGAATATAGTACTGCACTTCAAGGCAGAAGGAGTTACACCATATTCTATAAGATATGATCTGACCTGATTAATAAATTGCAGTATTTGAATATTTTGTGAACTTTTACGATATAATACAATTATAAGGAGTCATCAATGAGTTTATTGAAATACATAATGAAACAGGGCTGGAAGGCAATTAAAAAGGCTGATGCAGCCCGTATTGCAAAGCAGCCAGAAATTCTAAACACTAATTTTGAAAGCTGCATCCCCTATACAGATAGTATTAATCCTCTTCATCAGTTAAACCTGTATTACCCATTTGAGTACGACATGGATAAAGACGGCATACTTCCGACAATTATTGATATACATGGCGGCGGACTTATGTATGGCGACAAGGAACTGAATATGAGATACTGCCAGTATCTTGCATCCAAGGGTTTCTGCGTAATGGGAATGAGCTACCGGCTGTTACCCGATACTGATCTTCAGGGCATGATATCTGACATTTACACAAGCATTCACTGGCTGGAGAAAAATGGTCCAAAAAGAGGATTTGACTTATCAAAAGTACTTCTTACCGGTGACTCAGCAGGAGGGCATCTTACAAGCCTTATCATGTGCATACAAAAAAGCAAGGAACTTCAGAAGGTTTACTCTGTTGAACCTTTTAAATCAGACATTTCAGCTGTCGCAATCAGTAACGGAGTTTGTGAAATGCATGACTATTTCAGTTTCTTCCCTTCTCTTAATAAGATGATAGACAGAGAGATTGTCAGCATGATTCTGGGAAAATCCAAGAAGAATGCCCCATGGAAAGATTTCATGAGTTTTTCGCAGGTCATGGTAAAAGCAGATACATTACCTGCTGTGTTAGTTATTGGAGCTGAGAACGACCCCTTCTACAGACAAACCCTGTGGCTTATGGAGAATTTAACTAAACATGGAAGCAAATTTGAAACTATACTTTGGAAGAAAGAAGACGGGCCTCACCTTGGCCATGTTTTCCACATAGGTCATTATGAATGGCAGGAAAGTAAAATAACAAACGATAAGATGCTGGAGTTTTTCAGAAAGAATATTTTTTAAATGAATCATCTAGGAGGTGCAATATGAGAAAAATAGCTGACAATATTAAATTAAGACTCGAATACTTAAAGGGATTCGGAGCATGGACATATCACATTAGAATTCCAGGAACAGCTAACATAGAAGGAAGATGGGGATATATGAAAGTGTCAGGAACCATTGACGGATATGAAATTAAGAACCTCAATCTTGCTCCAAGAAAGAATGAAGACAAGATAATCTCGATAAATAAGAATATACGTGACACTATAGGGAAAACTGGTGGTGATATGGTGACCGTTACTTTATATCTTAATCAATAATTACTATATTAAAAAAGATATCTACTATGTAAAACAAATCGAAAACCTATATAAATCTGCTTCCATATTCCATTGCTGTATCGAAATATGTTTTTATGTTTATTTCAGGAGTACCTTCTCTAAATGAGTCAGAAGAACCAAGTATGAAACGCCCATTAGGAGCACATA
>JAQVAJ010000144.1:0-1910 GCA_028690885.1 Clostridia bacterium | reverse complement strand
AAAACCTATATAAATCTGCTTCCATATTCCATTGCTGTATCGAAATATGTTTTTATGTTTATTTCAGGAGTACCTTCTCTAAATGAGTCAGAAGAACCAAGTATGAAACGCCCATTAGGAGCACATATACTTAAGGCATCAACATAAATGGCAGGAGAGTAAAATAACAAACAATAAGATGCTGGAGTTGTCAGTAAGTATATAGAAAAGACAGCACAAATATAACTATGCAGTTTATATGTTCAAATCTACATACATGAATGTAGTATTCATTTTTCCCTTTAGTTTTTCAGTTCTGTTATTGGTACTACAAAAACACCATCATCTCTACGATATGCAGCATTTGACATACCACAAATAACACACAAAGAACAAGGCGCTTTTCCATCTTCCTCCTCAATTGCCTTTTTTATACTAAGAAGATTTCTTGCTGCATCATCAATTTGATTTGCACCTAGTTTTATCTCAAATGCACACCAGTTTCCATTAGATAACTGTATTACTGCATCGATTTCTCTATTTTTATAATCCTGATAATGATATAGTCTAGCACCAAAAGACTCTGCATAAATATTTAAATCCCTTTCGCACATTGCCTCAAACAAAAAACCCAATGTTTCCAAATCATTTATTAACATATCTGGAGTAATACTAAGTAAAGCACATGCTAACGAAGGATCAGTAAAATGCCTCTTCTGCTGTTGTCTGACTCTTACCTTTGATCGTATTGAAGAAGCAAAAGGCAGCTGGTTTTCTATAATAAATAAACGTTCAAATATATTTAAATAAGATGAGACTGTATTTGTATCTATATCCTCATCATCTCTTTTCTTAATATCTCTTATCAAAGTATTATTTGACACTGTAGTACTTTCATTTCTCGCTAGCGATCTCAATAATAGTTTTATTTTGTCCAAATCTCTTTTAATGCCATCAACTCGATATACATCATTGTTAATAATTGCTGATAAGTATGCCTTTGGAAGTAACATTGCTTGCTTAGGTAAAAGTTTAATACTTTCTGGCCATCCTCCTCTCAAAATTAGGTCTATAATTTTACGCAAATCTAACTGATCAGTTTTGCATGGATTGAGTATTCCTTTACACAACTGTTCAAGAGAAATATTTCCTAAAGAATCACCAGACTCATACAAAGACATTGGTCTCATTCGCAAAGAAGCAATCCTGCCTGCACCGCTATGTAATATACCTTTATGATTTGGTGTAGAAGAACCTGTCAAAATAAATTGACCTTTACCTGGTCTTTGATCAACAAAATGCCTTACCGCATCCCATATCATCGGGACTTCCTGCCATTCATCTATCATCCTAGGCGTATCACCTTCTAGTACTAATGATGGTGCAGTTTGTGCGAGAGTCCTGTTTTGAAAATTACCATTTGGGTCTGATAAAAATATTTCACTTTTACTATGAAAAGACGATGTCCATGTTTTTCCACACCATTTTGGACCTTCAATACATATTGCTCCAAATACAGCTAAATATTCAATTATTGTTTTATCGATAATTCTCGGTCTATATAATTTTCTTTGCATGGTATTACCTCTTTAATAATATTAGTATAATACATTCAGTCATATTTATCAATATCATTCAGTCATATTTGCTATTTTCATTCAGTCGTATTTGATATTTTCATTCAGTCACATTTGTATATCTGTATTTTTCAATTTGTACTCGTCAAATATGGTAGACATAAAAAAAATTTTTTAATGATATTTTTTTCGACATTAAACACTATGCTTAGCATACCTTTTTATTCGAAATTGCTGAATAGATGCGCTTATGTAAATCACTTAATTCAGTAATCATTTCAGGATTCCCAAAGTTATTCTTTATGATATTCTCTCCAAAATCATGCAATAATAAGGTTTGAAATATCTTATCTG
>JAQVAJ010000143.1 GCA_028690885.1 Clostridia bacterium | reverse complement strand
AAAAATCCAGATTCTTTCTTTGCTCTCAGATATTATAACAATTACAATTGTCCCGGGATCTTTTTCAAAAGTTCATCCGGAAGCGCATAGACCTAAGGTTTCTTTTCACCGGCATTGATCACCTTCCAAAAACTCAAAGGCAGGAAAACATTGGGAAAAGATGCCGCCTGCGAGAAATACGGAGCCACTTCTTCTGCCAGATAACCTGCTATACCGCAACAGATGGCAGTTACGTAGAATTTTAATTCCTGATGCTGTCTTGCGAAAGAGGTGAACCGTTTGAGAACAGCTTTTAGAAGTAAAGAGTTTTAGGTAATTATTCGTGCATCCATTTGAGCATCAATGGAAACTTATAACACATTTATTAGCTTACCGCTTCGGCTTCCAATAGTATAAAACATAAAGACTGCATTATTAATCTTTTTCAATGGTTAAAACTATTTACGATTCTATGCTTGTGAATCATCTCTTCAACAATAAATTGCAACAATGGCGATGCACTTTTAACAATTCTATCGTCGTTGATATATCCAGGAGTTTTCTCTCCATGAAAAATATTGCACCTTATTTGATATAAAACATTCTTAATTGTCTTTAGATCATTATTTTCACATAAAACGATAATATTTTTTCTTGCCATTTCATCAACAAGTTTACTAAAATCATGAGTTTGGGTCATGTTTTTGTATTGTTTATTCTTGGCCATATTAATAACGTAGTATCGGTTGAACTCGCGTTTCAATAAGGATTCTTTGAGAGAATTAAATGAATCAGATGGATTGATATTGTACCATTCCTGATTGTCCTTAACATATTCATTGAAAATGATGTCTTCAGTGTAATTATTATCAGATACAGATATGAACAAACGTTCTGGAAATGAAAGGTCTAAGTTTAATTTATCGGAAGAACGGTTTAATATTGCATTTTCTGCGACAACTTTAGAATTATTAATTAAACGTTCGCGAATTCTATCAAGTTTTGATCTTGATCTATCTATATTAGCGCGGTCAATGACTGCTTTTTCGTAATATAAGTTATAACAAATGGCATTAAAAGCAATCCATTCAGACATAAAAGCCATATATGGATTTTCTGATCGTTTTGCTAGATCATGCCAGGATCTAATCACTTTTTTTTGTTTATCGTCAAAGTATGTCATCCTGCATGCCTTATGGATTTAACTTATCTGACCATGCTGAAAGCTCCTTTTTCAGAGTTGAAAGTGTTATTTCAAGATCATTTGGATATTCTTTTATTATATCTACATAATTTAATAAATGACTACCCTCAAATATGTTAAATATAATTTTTATACTGGTATCCTTAATTATTCTCCTGGATTCCTCATAAAGAGATGATCTTTCATTTTCATCAAAAAGATCGTACATACTTAGTCTTTCCCAGTTATCAATATCCTTTGCAGGTTTTATTTTATTTAGAATAAAGACGGTTACCATTAAATAAATATCATCAACGATATTCTCGAGAGTTGGTATTACAACTTTTACATCGGATGGTCCTTCAATGGGTTGTAAAAGCAATGATGGTCTGCTGTTTTCAGTTAATTGAATCAAATGAGTAGGGATGATCCCACCATGATTTTGGTGAGCTCGTCCAATTAAAATTGTTGCAGTTGTTGTTGACATTTATGCAGGTATTAATATTTATAAATACTCTTCCAACTAGGTTATTAAAAAAAGTCTTTAAATAAAATAATAAGTTTGTCTGGAAAACTGACGTTTTGTGCGAGCATATGAACAATATAACTATTTCTGGAACAGATATATGTAAAAATAGCACTTATTCAAGAAACTTCAAATCTTTCTTGAATAAAAAACGCATGGTTTAGGCATACTTTATTTATTCTTCTCGAATAACATCCCTACCCCATCCAGCAAAAGGCCAATAATCAATATTACTGCTATCATAACAGATGTTTTAACGGTATTTTCTAACTGGGTATAATATACCAGGTATGGGCGAAAATAATCAGGCATTACGTCAAAACGTGACGTAATGAACAAAAATTGCATCAGAAACAAATAGCATAAGGGAAATCTCGGCTTTCATTCAAATTTCGCGCTGCTATTTGTTCCGGAGGCATCTCTTAAGAGCCCGGCAAACTAATTCAACTCTAGTAATATCCTTTTCCCGGTATGATATGACGTACCCCGCCTTTGGGATTCTTCATGTCTCCTTTATATCGGGGGATCAGGTGAATGTGAACATGAAAAATACTTTGTCCGGCCATTTCCCCGACATTAATGCCGATGTTGAAACCATCTGGATGAAACCTGTCCTGCAGGATCACCTTGCATCTGTTTACCAGTTGCCATAGCTCATTCTGCTCTTCAACGGTAAGATCAAAATAATCAGCGACATGTCTTTTTGGAATTACTAAAGCATGTCCTGGGCTTATGGGGAAACTATCAAGTATCGCCATGGCAGTATCGGCTTTGAATAAAACTTCCACATGCTCTCCTATATTACAAAAAGGGCAATCCTCATCCATTATGTTCTTATGGTTATTCATAATGTATTTCTCCAATATTTAAAACCCATGTTCTCTGCTATCTGGACCAATGGTGAAAAGGTTTTCTTATATACTTCGTAGAAATCTCCCTGTGAAAGCTGTACCAATTCAGACAAAGATCCATAGAGAAACAAGTAATCTTCAAGCAATTTATTGTTTGGATCACGATAATAAATCTTTTCCAATGCCGTTTTATGTATGTCTGCAAACGGTCTTAGGTACACATCTAACAATGGAAGGTCATTGCTCTTGGATGAATTGATCCGCGGATCGGTAGGAAGGAGGTTCCATAGTAGATTGTGAGAAACAAAACTCCAGGGAATAAAGTGATCCAGATCATACATTTTTATATGCAGATCCGTTCCGGTGTATATACATTTCAAGGACCCGTTGATATCAATAAAGGTATCCCAGAATCGATGCTGTTTAAGCAGTGAGTCTCTTTGGACAGGCTTTACCAGTTTGGAGGACAGGTCGGGAACATTGGGATTGCGTTTTTGAAGAAAAAGTGTCAGGTTCCAGAATGTAAATTCCTTCAGGATCACGTAATTTTCCGTTAAATAACCTACCCAGGAAGGGTTGATCTCAATTCGTTCACCGTTTATGGCATAAAGACAATTGTTTGCAAAACGCCGGGACTCTGATTCAACAGCCGGATCGTTGGTATACCTGATCCACGGAGACAGGAATCTGTAAGGTACATTGAGCGTAAAAACTCTGAGCAGTTCCTTTACTTGTCGGTTCTCAAAATTATCAGTTATTGACCGCTTGATGTGACTCTTGGAAGCATCTATCGGTATATTGAGGGTCTGCTGGAGCTCAAGTATCTGTTTGTATAGCGAGTCTGATTTCCCAAACGAAAGCAGAAAATAATGTATCGGATACCAGGCCTCGGCGATCATCCCCACAATGATCTCCCAAAAACTCATCCTGTTTTTGCCCTCTTTTACGAGAATGTCCAGTATTGAAGCAAACCAATAAAACTTATAGGTGGCAGTCGTATTGTTATAGATCTGCGCAAGAACTTTTACGTCAATACTTTTATCGTGCGGAAGTAACATGCGAGGAAAAACTAACATTTACACACCATATTTAGTAAATGTCTATTACATCCCCCCTTCTTGTCTGTTTCAATACCTTTTCAATAGGTCTTAAGACATCACCTTCATTTAATATAGAATAGTTTATCCCACTCGCATAATGTTTAATAGATGGACATAAATTTACCAAACCTGACCAACCAAGTAACCAAATTCTAGGAGAATATGTATTATGTGGATGTTGTAAGACAATTTCAGGTTTATTTTTTATACATAATTTTTTAAATTCATCCGCTAATTGTCTTCTCCAACCATTAGGTTTTGCATTTGCTTGTCCTCTATGACTAAAAACATTCAAATCGTGACAACCGAGTATTAAAATTTTCTGGTTATTAACCTCAATGAAATGTGAACTAAGATCATTTATTCTTATCAAATATCTTTTCTGTCTTTCTGTTGGATAAAATTTGCCAGTCCATTGAATTACTTTCTCTTTTTTTAAGTTATAAATTGCAACCAACTCAATACTCTTATTATTACTATAGCCATCTATTCCTATAGTAAAAAAATCAGCTATTTCTTTAAGTTTTTTCATATTTGTTGGACCCAACTTCTTAAAAAAATTTATTATTACTGAATTTGCCTCTTTCTGAAGTAATTTCACATTGTTATTTTCAGCATTTTCAATATCAAGTTTACGCAGAAGTGTATCTGGAAAATCAAAGTTTAAAAAACCACCAGGTGTAAGAATTATTTCAAAATGATTATGACCATATTCTTTTGAGAGGAATTTTTCAATAATCTTCTCTAGCTTTGAAAAGATGGGATTCCCATTTTTATCATATTGTTTATCAGTCACAACAAGTCTTGCAATTTTATGATTTATTAAATGATGTATTGCTTCATCCTTTTTAACATCATTGGCTGTGATTTTGTCCGATTTTGTTTTCATAAGAGAGTTTCAATTAACATTATTATTTTATATAGAAACACATAAGTTTTAGGTACATTATATAAATAAACTAAAAATGCATGACTGTCAGAAATACTGACGTACTGTGCGGACATAAGAACAATATAACTGATTCTGGAACAGATACATGTAAAAGTAGCACTTATTCAAGAAAATTCAAATCATTCTTGAATATAAAACGCATGGTTTAGGCATACTTTATTTATTCTTCTCGAATAACATCCCTACCCCATCCAGCAAAAGGCCAATAATCAATATTACTGCTATCATAACAGATGTTTTAACGGTATTATCTAACTGGGTATAATATACCAAGTATGGGCGAAAATAACCAGGCAGAACGTCAAAACATGACGTAATGGACAAAAATTGCATACGAAACAGATAGCATAAGGGAAATCTCGGCTTTCATTCAAATTTCCCGATGCTATCTGTTCCGGAGGCTGGTTGAAAACTACTTATCCAGCTTTTCCCTTCTTAAAAAATCTGCATAATTGTA
>JAQVAJ010000142.1 GCA_028690885.1 Clostridia bacterium | reverse complement strand
TACAATTCCGCCTTCAAGCCTTACAAATGCAGCAGCAAAATCATCTACACCGAAAGCACTTGCATATTCAGGATGATTTGGATAATATTCTGGTCTTTTTCCGAAGAAATCTGACTTATAGCCTGTGACTGTAAGCGGCTTTGGATATCCTATTGCATTTAAAACCATATCCAGTGAGTAACAGCCTATATCACCTAAAGCTCCTATTCCGCCTGTATCCTTAGCTATGAATGATGTTCCAAACGGAGTCGGTATGCCTCTTCTTCTGCCTCCGCCTGTCTGTATGTAGTAAACATCTCCAAGTTCTCCGCTTTGAACAATTTTCTTTATCATCTTCATGTTTTCATCAAAACGCGGTTGGAACCCTATTGATAATATCTTATTCGATGCTTTTTCAGCCTTCATTATGGCAACAGCTTCATCAAGAGTCACACACATCGGTTTTTCAAGTAATACATGAACTCCTTTTTCCAAGGCATATATTGCACACTCAGCATGTGTACAGTTGTATGTGCATATGCTTACTGCATCCAGTTCCTCATTATCTAAAAGCTCTTTATGACTTTTGTACAGATGTACGTCTTCCAATCCCATTTTCTTGCAGAAAGCTTCAGCTTTTCCATCTACTAAGTCTGCACATGCTACAATTTTAGCATCATCACATTTCTGATATGCTGTAACATGAGGCTCTGCTATCCAGCCAGTACCGATTATACCAATTTTTAATACTCTGTCTGTGCCTTCTTTTTTCTTTTCATCATGAATCTGTTTAAACTTGTTGAGAATATCCTGTGACATTTCTTCCTCCTGTTTACCATATAAGGTTATTTAAATATTTTATACTTAATTTTGCGCATTCCAAAGCCGTTCTACCTTTTTGAGGCTTATCCTGTTCAACAACCATCCATTGCGCTCCTGCTTTAACAGAAGCTTCTAATATAGCTGGTATATCCTGCATACCCATACCTAAAGGGCGGAAGCTAAATGCTTCCTGGTTATCCTTTTTTGATTCTTTATCATCTGAGTTAACACCTATAAGTCCATACATTTTTACATCTTTAGCCATATCCTGTTTATAGAAATCCTTTAGATGAACAACAGGTGATCTGTTAGTATATTTTTCAATATATTCAGAAGGGTCAACTCCTGCTACTTTGACCCAGCAGGTATCTATTTCTGTTTTTAAAAGGTCTTGTGAAATAGTATCATAAATAACATCCAAACCAAACTTTCCATTAACTTTCACAAACTCAAAATCATGGTTATGGTATAGAAGCTGTAATCCATAATCTTTTGCTTTCAGCCCAAGCTCTTCTATCTGCTTCAAAGCTTTATCAAATAAAGGTTTGCCTGGTCTTCTTTCTTCTGGAAGATACGGCACTGCTATATATTTGCATCCTATGAATGAATATGTTTTTAATACTTCATCTGTATTTTCTAACATTTCATCAAGAGCTACATGAGCAGAAATAGGGATAAGTCCTGTCTCATCAAGCAGGGATTTTACATATTCCGGTTCTTGGTTATGCAAAGATGCAAATTCAACTCCGTCATATCCGTATTCTTTTATTTTCTTTATTACATTCTGAAAATCTGAATCCAAATCATTTCTGACTGAATATAACTGTATAGCTACTGGTAAAGACATCGTGACCTCCTTAACGTATGTATTATTGTATCATTACAGACTGCCTGTAACAACATATATACTGCTAAGGAATATTATTTTTTTCACGACTGATTATATCTTAAAAATGACCTTCATGTTTATTTTACAAAATAGCAGATATCCAAAATCACATTCCCCAAATCATCTGGTGTTGTAAAGCGAGGACAACCATATCTCTCAAAAAACCAGTATGCACCTTTTTCATCAGGTATAATCTCATATCCTTCTTCTTCCAGCCTTTTACCGCATTCATCTTCATGCATATACAGCTCGTTCTCTTTGCCGTAAATCCAGCATACTCCAAGATTGCTTTCTGGAAAATCAACATATGAGAAGCCTTCTTTGACTTTGGTGTCTTTCGGCATAAAAATCCCTATCCAGTATTCAAATGCGTCATTATGTTTACAACGCATAAGACCCACAAATGAATCTGAGTCCTCATATTCATTTTTAATTGTTGACAGTGCTTCTACCTCATCAAACCATCCGTTTTGAAACCATTCGCTCCACTTAGCTCCGAATGTGCCGTTCTGCCTGTCACTATTTGAGTATTTTTTACCTATAAAACGAAAGGCTGGAATAGTCTGTCTGTATACTTTTACTATCTGTGCCATATTTTTCTTTTTCCTTTCGCAGATATCTATTTTACATAAAAGCAAAGATCAAATACTATATTTCCGTCTTCATCCGGCACCATGAAACATGGACAACCATATCTTTGAAAAAAACAGCATGGACCTTCTTCACATTCAACAACATCAAATCCGGTTTCTCTTAGTTTTTCAATATATGTATCTTCATCGTTATATAGTTCATCTTTATTGCCGAATATAACGCATACACCAAGTTTATTATGCTTATAGTCAATGTAATCAAATCCTTTTGGTACTGGACTTTCCTGAGAAACCAGCATTCCAATCCAGTACTCCGGGGTGCCAGTGTTTTTATGACATACAAGACCCACATAAGCGCATCCGTCTTCATATTCCTTGTGAGGTATTAAGTTGTCTTCCAATATGTCGAACCATCCTCTATTAAACCACTCAGACCATTTTGCATGAAAAGATCCATTTACCTTGTCTTCTTCGGTATATTTCTTTCCTATAAACCGAAGCGCAGGAACTTGTTGAATATAGGTTTTTATTATTTCAGCCATTTTGCTACCCCCCTTTCCTCAAGTAAATTTTCCATTTATAGTTATATCAGTATCTTTATTTTATCAGATAACGCATTTAATGTAAATTAAATACAAAAAAGTAATTTGGAAGTACTCTTTTTATGTCCTGCCAAATTTGTATTAGTGGTAAAATATACTATAGAAGGAGTGTAAGTAATTATGCGTTTAATGACATACAATATCTGCTCAGGAATGAGCTATGGTGAAGACAAAAGAAGAGATTTAAATCAATGTGCTGAAGTTATTAAGAAATACAATCCGGACATATTAGGGCTTAATGAAGTACATTACAATATAGGATTTTCAGGTTTCGCTAAACAGGCGGAGGAATTAAATAAGATACTTAAATATGAATATATGTATTATGGAAAAGCAGGTGCAATTAAAGAAGGATATCAGGGAAATGCTCTTTTTTCCAGATTTCCAATAAAAACAGCTAAAACTGTTCTTGTTGATCAGCCTTCCATATGTGATGAAGACACATATTATGAACAGCGTTCTTTCATAGATTCCATTATAGAAGCAAAAAATGATTTAAGAGTTATTGTAACCCATTTCGGACTAGCAAAAGGGGAAAGAAAAAATGAACTAAACCTTCTTCTTCCAATCTTTAGAAACCATACAGATAAATTGGTTTTCATGGGTGATCTGAATGTTGAACCAGATGATGTTCAGCTTAAAATGATATCATCTGTACTTAAAGATACTGCTGATATAACTAAAGACAATTTATATACCTGGCCTTCTGATATCCCAGTTAAAAAAATTGACTATATATTCGTTTCACAAGACATTAAGACTGATTCGGTTAATGTACCCACAACTATGGCATCTGACCATCTGCCATATATAGCTGATGTATCTTTTTAGCTATCGAAAAGTTTTATAAAGTTGTCATATAAAATCATCTGGTTTTCTTCATTTGTCAGTGAAAGACTCAAAAATCTTTCCAACTCCTTCTCATGGTCCCACATAGGAAAATCAGTCCCAAAGAGAAACTTATCTACACCAAATGTTCTGATTATATCAGTTGCCTCATCAGGTTTCAGAGCATAAAGACTTGATGATGTGTCAAAATACAAATTATCAATATCCTTAAATGATTTGTATGCTTCTTCCCATCGTTTATATCCCCCAAAATGTGCCGCTATACATTTCAAATCGGGAAACTTATTCAATATGTTTACAAACCTGTAAGGTCTTGTGTATTCATATCTGTCATCCCCTGCATGTAAAAGACATACTGTACCCATTTTTTCACACTTCTTATATGTCTTAAAAAACCTTGAGTCATCCAAGTCTGCCTTTTGAAAATCATGATGCATTTTTATGCCTTTCAATCCCTTATTAACTGTTCTCTCAATTTCCTCTTCAACACCAATAAAATCCTGATGCATTGCAGCTAAACCAATAAACTGCTTATGCTTTTTACATTCATCTATAATAAAGTCGTTTATTACAGTTACCTGAGCAGCTGAAGTAGCTACAGAACAAACCAGATATTTTTCGGCATTTATCTTTTTGCCGTTTTCAATAAGCGAGGAAGATGTTCCTGTATAGAGCATAGGAAGACCATAAAAATGTCCTATAGCTTCAGATGCCTTTTTTGCAATCTTCTCAGGGTATATATGTGAATGTGAATCAATAACTTTAAAATTGCTATTCAAAATTGCCTTCCTTTTTTATCAAACAATGCTTAGTATTTTACACCTATTAATATAAACTTCAAGAGAATTATTAATCTGCCTGTGCTGAGAATTTTGAATTTATGGTTTCATATAACTGCTCAGTAAGTTCCAATGTTTCCTGGTTTAGCACAATAAATCCACCCTTGTGTTCTATTAGTACGTATTCTTTTACATCTTTATAGGCAAACAGCTTGTATCTTCCATATAGTTCATTTTTAAATGTGCCGCTATACATCCTTATAAGGTCTGCACCCATAACTCTGCTTCCGACACTTAAACTGGTAAGTTTTTCCACTCGTTCAATATCCACAAAATCCACTGTTACTCTGTCCAGACTGGACTTTATATTTACAGACTGGTCATCTACAGTAACATTTACTTTACTGAATATAAGAAGTGCTGCTATCGCCAATACAAGTATAATCGTTATTATCATTCCAGATTTATTCATTCTGAACTTACTTTTCTTTTCCATAAACCACTCCTAAGTAAAATTAGTATAACACAAATGTTTAAAAAGATGTCATCTCATCAAAAAGCTT
>JAQVAJ010000141.1 GCA_028690885.1 Clostridia bacterium | reverse complement strand
AAAACTTCGAGATGTTATATTCGATAAAAATAAGACTTCAAATAAAGCTCGACTTCTTGCAGGGTATTGCTGGAATTGGTATAAGGATGGCAGAAATAATCCAAACCATCACGATATAGCAATTGGTGATTTCTCAATGAGCTGGAATCTTGGTAATACTTCAACATATGCCATTGATGAAGATTCTGTAAACGAGATAGGCTGTATTCATACATCTCAGGGCCTTGAATTCGATTATGTTGGAGTCATAATTGGTGATGACATGAGGTTTGATAATAACAAGATAGTAACAGATTTCACTAAAAGAGCTAAAACAGACCAATCAATAAAGGGATTAAAAACAATGTACAAAAATAATAAAGAGAAAGCTTTGAAAATTGCAGATGAAATCATTAAAAATACTTATAGAACTCTTTTAACAAGAGGAATGAAAGGCTGCTATATTTATTGTACTGATAAAGGTTTACAGACATATCTCAAGGAAAGAATAGGTAAAGAAAATGGATAACAAAGCATCAATAGATGATTTAAAGAAAATGGTAAAAGCATTTTGTGAAGTAAGAGATTGGGATCAATATCACAACCCAAAAGATCTTGCAATTGGAATTTCTACAGAAGCAAATGAGTTACTCGATTTATTTCGATTTAAAAGCGATTCTGACATGAAGGAATTGTTTAATAATGAGGATAAATTTGTTTTGATAAGAGAAGAAATAGCTGATGTTTTATTCTTCATTTTAAGATTTGCACAAAGGAACAATATTGACCTACATGATGCTTTAATTGAAAAACTTGAAAAAAATGCTAAGAAATATCCAGTAGAAATAGTTAAGGGAGATAACCGAAAATATAATGTGTATTAGTTTAAGTTTTAATTATCGTTAATGATATAGAATCAGTAATCATTAATCATTGATTTCAAATATAATTCTCGTTATAATTGTCATAATTGATTCACTAAATAAAGTATTTGCTACACGAACGAAGGGTTTTTATACTCGATTAATTGCTATTTGGAGTTTATTTATGAAAAAGAAACTGATTCTGTTACTAATACCAGTCCTTATACTTTCACTATTATGTGGATGTAATAAAGGTGGTGAACCTGTATCTCCTTTGAATGTTATGTATGAAGCTAAACATCAAAGAGATGAAATTTCCAGTCGTATATTCAATGTATTCAAGATGGAAACAGAAAATGCATTCTATGAGATTGAAAACAAAGAAGATATTGATGCGGTTAGTGCAGAAAGTATTATAAATGATATAGAGAATATAGTTAAAAAGATTATTACATATAAAAAGGAGTTGTTTGTTACAAAACCAACTATCATCATTACCCAGTATGACATAAAGACAGGTCTTGACTTTGAAGAAGCATATTATAAAAACAATACAGTGGTAGCTAAATTTGAAATGCTTGATACATATGATTTAACAAGCTGCATAATAGGAGCAGTGAGCGGTATTGTAGATCACTGGTTATTATATGGTATAGCAGGTTCTGTTATGGAAGTAAGTACTGATATGAATCAGCTACAGACATACTACAGTAATCCTGACAACTTGCGTACCCTTGACTTCTTCGGTATGAGATTCATGAATGCATTTAATGGAGAAGATACTTCTTACACAAAAGAAACCGCTATAGCTTTATATAAATACATAGAAAATAAGTATGGTTTTGACAGTATTGTATCTTTAGATCCGCAAATACAGATAAATGTTACAAAGGATATGAAGAATGAATGGTTAAAATCAATTGGAGTGACTCATATATATGACTCTATGTATGATGGATTATTCAACGGTTATAGATTTACGAATAAAATTGATTATGATATTGGCGTCATCTCCTCTTTTGCAGAATATTATATAGTTATGCAGGAGGATGAAGAATTCTTATTGACTTCCATCGATAATCTTGAACTGTTTTTGTATCAGAATCTGATGGGGGTTGCAGAGCTAAAAGAAAGACTGAGTATCTCTTCGTATTATAATAAACTTAACACTGATGAGAAAATAATATATTTAATTGATGAGTCAAAACGTGAAGTAACCGCGTATGTGAACCCGAGTAATGGTATTGTGCATTTAAACGCCCCTGGTTTTGAAGCTGCACACATACATGAGACTGTACATGTATTCTTTATAGATTATCTTAAGCAGCATAATACCCTACTTACATATCTTCAAGAGGGTCTTGCATGTTATTTATCTAACACAGGAAATAACACATATTCCTACTTAATAAACCATGTAAATAATGAACCATATTGCAAAGAGCATATATATGTAACGAAGATATATACAGGTGGTTGTAATGGTGAAACATTAAAAGGTTTATACGAAAACCCGCAAGTGCTAGAAAAAAACTTTATGGATTACTTTATTGACCAAGGTGGTAAAATCGAATCTTTGGAAGATTGTAGTCTAAGTCTATATGCTGATGCTCAGTCATATGCATTACTAAAAACATATGGTGATAATGTGGAACATGCTAAGAGCTATTCGATATATGAATCTTATGTAACATACCTGGTAAATAATTATTCGCTAGATCATGTCATTGGTGCCAATATTGATTGTGAGTCATTTGAAGAGATATTCGGTAAATCACATGAGATTATGTTCGATGAATGGAAGGAATATATTTTAAGCAATTAAATAGCAGATATTGCAATCTCTGTTATCTGTCCTATTTGTCCTACAACACCTACATATGCTATATATGTATTGTTGCTTATCTCTTTTTTTCTTTTTAATTACTGCTATTTTACATCTGTTTTAAAGCTTAATCACTCTTCAATCTTAAGGGGGATTTTGTTGCTTAACAGAAAGGATGAACTATTTATTTTTATTAAAACACTAAACATTTTATTAAATCTGTTGTATAATGTATTTGATAGATACTATTCTTTTTATATTTTTATTTCATTATTTGATCTTTTCATGTAATGGCATAAACCTCCTTAGTGATGCAAGGAGGTTTTTGTTGATTTATCATTTATTTTTTTGTCTCTATATTGTATTATCACTATATGGAAAAAACTAATGTGATGAGGCTTTTGGAAGCAAACTGTGTTGAATATTCTGTTTATACTTATGATCCTTTAGTGACTGATGGGGAAATAGTAACTAATTTGGTAGGTAAAGAAGCGGATATGGTCTTTAAGACTCTTGTTACTATTGGTTCTGATAAAAACAATTATGTGTTTGTGATACCTGTTAATTGTTCTTTAAATCTTAAGAAAGCTGCTATTTCTGTAGGGGTTAAAAGCATTTCTATGATTACTTTGAAAGAGTTATTACCTCTTACCGGTTATGTACACGGAGGCTGCTCCCCTATCGGGATGAAAAAGAAATTTACTACAGTTGTAAACGATACTGCCCTTTTATTTGATAAGATATGCTTCAGTGCAGGCAAAAGAGGAATGCAGATTGAAGTTAATCCTGAAGATTTAAGGAAAATTACAACTCATACCTATTCTGATATAACTGATTAATTATTACTATTTTATTCCAAATCTTCAGTTACCCATGCCGTCAGTTCACTCATAGCAGGATGTATTACCATTGATTCATCCATTGGCGTGTATGTTCCTAGATGAGGACACATTGTCCTTAGCTGCTCTATCTCAACCTTTTTCTTTTTAGGTTTCTTATCACATTTTTTATCACAGTTCATCATATAGACATAAGGCTGCAAAAGAATAGAAGCATTAGGACCTACAACATGAGCTCCTAATATAGATTTATTGATAAAGGGGATCATGCCATCACTATTATCTCTTCCTTTGCTGAATACAACATTGTAATGCAGGAAGACGAGAGATTCTTATTATCCTCCATTGATAATCTTGAACTATTTTTGTATAAGAATCTGATGGGAGTTGCAGAGTTAAAGGAAAGATTAAGCGCTTCTAAGCATTACGACAAACTTAATACTGATGGAGTAATAGTATATGAAATTGATCAATCCTTAAACCATTCACGATATAATTCCATAAGAGGACTTATTGAATTAAATACTTTTTATATAGAATCTGCTCACATTCATGAAACTATGCATTATATCTTTCAAGGTTATTATCCTATTCAGGGTACAGACTCATATACATATCTTTCAGAGGGTCTTGCATGTTATCTATCCAGTACTGCTACCAAATTCTATACTTATGTAACGGATCCTTTAAAAAATAAGTCATATTACAGTGAACATGACGTTATATCTTCAGTTAATGAGCGAAATGCCAATGGCCAGACTTTAATGAATGCATTTGAAAATTCACAAGTTTTGGAACGGAATTTACTGGATTACTATCTTTCACATGGTGGAGAAATCGGACCTTTGGATGATTTTAGTAAAAGTCTATTCACTGATGCTATGGCATATGCATTATTAAAAACATATGATGATAATTTGGAACATGCTAAGAGCTATCCGATATATGAATCTTATGTTACATACCTGATTAAGAATTATTCTCTTGATCATGTTATAGAAGCCAATATTGATTGTGAGTCATTTGAAGAAATATTCGGTAAATCTCATGAGACAATTTATGAAGAATGGAAAGACTACTTATTTAACAATTAGCAATTGAGAAATATACTCTAATTCAAATATTAATTTGTTTCATCAGAGTCAGTACAAATTTCGTTTTCCTGTCCTGATAAATGCGCAACATGTTTTATATAATAAGGTTGTGTTAACTGGTACGTATGCAGTACAGATTTCCTGTTGAACGCAATTATTGATTCTATGTATAATTCTTGATATAATTGTCATAAATGATTCAATAAAAGAAGTATTTACTGCTCGAACAATAGAGTTCTTTATGCCCGAAAAGTCTTATTTTGGAGTGAATTATTATGAAAAAGAAACTGATTCTGTTACTAATACCGCTCCTTATACTTTCACTATTATGTGGATGTAATAAAGGTGGTGAACCTGCATCTCCTTTGAATGTTATGTATGAAGCTAAACATCAAAGAGATGAAATTTCCAGTCGTATATTCAATGTATTCAAGATGGAAACAGAAAATGCATTCTATGAGATTGAAAACAAAGAAGATATTGAT
>JAQVAJ010000140.1 GCA_028690885.1 Clostridia bacterium | reverse complement strand
CTCTTCCGATCTAAGCGTATTGGTTCGGCAGAGTTTCGCAACACTCACTTCAGCTATGTATTGGGCACCGATGGAGTTGAGCAATTTGTCTCTACCCCGGAACTGCATAGTGAAAACAGCATCGGTGGAGACCCGCTGGAACCGGGACAGGTGTGGACGATCAGCCCCGGGGGCATGGATGAGCACATTGGGCTTTATCGCATAGAAACAAATGAAGGGTCCGGCTCTGGGGTAAAAATCTTGAATAAACCGGTGCCTCCAGCTTTTAAGGAAAGCATGAGCTTTGCTGAACAGAATCTTTATGCGAGGTCACAGCAGTTGGTGGGAGACAAAGATCCCCGACAGCATGAGTTTTCTGTCCAGGTTAGGGCTTTCGATGCTGCCAAATCTGGAGCGAAACTCGGCGTCGCTGCCCTGATAGCCCTTTGCTCCGCTCTGCTTAAGAAAAGCGTTAAAGGCGGAATCATTATTGTTGGCGAACTTAATCTGGGCGGTTCAATAGAGACAGTCCACAATCCCGTCAGCATTGTTGAGATAGCCACAGAGAAAGGGGCCTCAAAGCTGCTGCTTCCGGTTTCTACCCGCAAGCAACTCATAGACCTTTCCGATGAAATGGCCACCAAAATCGACATCCAGTTCTATAGCGATGCCAGAGATGCGCTATTAAAAGCGCTGGTGGAATGAGAATGTTACAACTAATAATATTCGGCAATAAGGTAATAGTGCCTTATCTGGTTTTAATAGAAGTCTGTTATAAGCGGCTTAGAACAAACATAACGTTATAAAGCTAGTAGGAGAAATTATGCCCATTTATGTCTATGTAACACCCCAGTGTAGTGCAGATATCGAGAAACACGGCAAGCGAAGTGCGGTTGCGTCACTGAAAGAAAATGTTGAGCACAAACAATCATATAGTGAATTCGATACCTATATTCCATCTCCTTATCTAAAAAAACGATTAGCTGGTCAGTTTAGGCTGGTGGCTTACCAACAAGCTCTTCCGAACAATGTTAAAGTGTTAAGTTTCGTACTGTTTTGTCATCGAGATGAAGGTATTTATTCGGACTTCTTGGAGAAATACAGTCTTGATGACGATAGAATTCCAAGCGATGAGGATCTTGTAGAATATGTTTCAAAGTATATGGTAAGTGATTCACAGAAGAAATCTGAGGAACCAAGCGATATAGAATACCAGATGCTATATGACAGGAGTCCGTTTTCTGACTTTGACGATGTCTTTATTTTTGAAAGTGAGAACTGGATAGAAGGTAGAGGTGTAGACCAAGCGATAATCTCAAGACACAGGGTTTCTATTTATAAAGCCTTAAGAGACTATGCTTTCAGTGAAGCTGATGACTCTATTTTGAATATACCTGTAACAGATGATATCGAAATAAAGGTAGTATCCAAATGGGCTCATCAGATAGTCTTCTTAGACAGATTGTTGGTTAAGCGATTAGATGTTGACAACACTAACAACGAAAAACTAAATGAGTTAGTTGCAGCTAAGACTGCCGATGAATCAAGAATCCTCGTACAGAAAATGAGCCATCGTGCTTATCCGTATTTGATGTTGGCTGATGAAGATTATTGGTTTAGCATTGAGGAAAACAAAGAAGGGAATTTATCTCTTAGTCCTGAAGAAGCTGATCTAGTAAGTTTAATCCTCGAATCATCTGAAGAGGATCGGTATCCGCTATTTATTAACGGTCGTCCAGGTAGCGGTAAATCCACAATACTTCAATACTTATATACTCACGAGTTGTCGAAATACCTGTCTTTAGAGCCCAAGCCAGATTTCTATCCTCCTTTATATGTAACATATAGTGAGAAATTGATGAATAGGGCTAGAGATACCGTTACGAGTATTCTCAACAGTAGCTATAAGCTACTTGAACGTAATATTAAAATATCAAATAGTGAACTATCTAAGTGTTTTTGTACTTATTCAGATCTTCTGCTTTCGCTCATTCCTGCCGAAGATAAGGATAAGTACATAAAAGAGAACAGAATAGACTTCTTCACTTTCAAGACGGAATGGAAAAAGAGAAGAATAGCTGATCTTCCTGCTGAGCTTGTATGGCATGTCATTCGAACCTATATAAAGGGAATGAGTTCCGACGACGATTTTTTTGATCTGTCATCGTACAAAGAGTTACCCCAGAAGCAAAAATCAGTAACTGACGATATGTTTGCACGTGTTTGGCAAGACGCTTGGTTAAATTGGTATAGCGAGTTTTGTAGTAGCGAAGAAAGATGGGATGACCAAGATCTAACACGCTTTGTTTTATCTCATCCCGAAATAACAATACCTGAGTTCCCAGGAGTTTTCTGTGACGAAGCTCAGGATTTTACCAGAATCGAAATCGAGATGGTGAGCAAGTTCAACTTATTCACTAGAAGAGAGTTATCTATTAGTGATCCAACGAACATCCCTCTTGCCTTTGCTGGTGATCCGTACCAGACAATAAACCCTACGGGATTCGATTGGGATGCAGTTCGTGCAACATTCTCTGATAAGCTTTCATCAGAATTATGTCGATTTTCGAACAGGCGTATTACTATCAAGATTAAGGATCTAAGCTATAATTATCGATCTAATAGAGATATTGTTGGGCTATGCAATACAATCCAGTTACTAAGAGGAATTATATTCAAGAAACCTGACCTGATTCCACAACAATCATGGTTTTCTGATGACTATGGTGTTGGAAATTACTATTTCGATGTCGATACGCAGATATTCAAAGATAAGTTCCGCCAGCATAATGATGTCGTAATTATCATACCATGTCAGGAAGGAGAAGAAGAAAGCTATTTGAGAAACGATCCATTCTTAAGCGAGATAAGTAATGAAAACCCCAATCTTCCTCTAAATGTTCTGAGCGCTCTTAGTGCAAAGGGACTTGAATTCTCCATGGTAATCTTGTACAAATTTGGCGAACAGTGTCTATCTGAGCATCCAAAGATAATTGAGCTTGTTGAGAATCCTAAATCAGATTGTGATCTAAGGGATAGACTTCCACTCGAGTACTTTTTTAATAGATTGTTTGTCGCAGCCAGTAGGCCACACACAAGATGTGTGATAGCGGATACACATCGAGCCATAGATCAGTTTTGGGAGAATCCTGGCATCACTGAATCCTCTAACCTTTTAGAAGCTTACGGTAGTTCTGCGTGGTCACTGGATAATCTCTTCTTTGTGAATATTGGTACTGCTGAAACTAACTGGTCTGAGGACCGCGATGATCCGCTTGAAATTGCTCTTGCAATGAAAGAATCTGCAATGAGTGAAAAGAATCAATACAAGATGAGACTTGCAGCGACCAACTTCATGAGAGCGGGAAAGCAAAGAGAAGCAGATGAGTGTACGGCTTGGCAGTATGAGTTTAACGACGACTATCTCAGAGCTGCAGAGAGATTTGCTGCCTTGGGTATGGCAGATAAGGCGAAAAATCTGTATTGGAAAGCACAAGAGTTTCAAAGTGTTTTAACCCTTGGATTGGAGGGAACTAATGAGCATCTTGCAGCAGCATATATGCTAAATCGAAATGATGTTAACCAACAGATTAAGGTCTTAGACTTCCTCCACGATAACCACAAAGTAGTAAAAGATATCTACATTGATCCTGTTTGGAAGTTAGTAATCAACCAACTCATCAAGGACATTGTCAAAAGTAATGCCATTAAACAAGATTCTGAGATAGCAATTTTCATGAAACTAAAAGGTCTCTATGACGCAAGAGTATTTTTCGACAATAAACTGATGGGTAGCGTTAGCTATAGTGCAAATCGATATCAGGATGCAGTGCATTATTGGGAAAAATCGAAAGATAAAACTATCTTATCTAGCCCGGATTATTTCCGAGCCAAGGCTAGGACATTGAAGTATCCTGAAAACATAAAATGGTATCATAAGGCCAAAGATTTTAACGAGATTATTGGCTTAACAACTAATAAGAGCATCAACAAGCTACCCAGTGATATAGTGCCAATTGTGTTTGAAGCCTATGAGTATGAAAAGAAGATCAACGAGCTTCTAAAGTTGATCGAAACTAATGCCTCACTGCAGATGTTTGACATAGCAGTGAACTCTAAGTCTTTCCTCTCTCTGCTAAGTAATGCTCAAATTGTTTCAATTTCAAGGAAATCATTGAAAGTGTTTGATGACAATGGGCATTGGGGAAACATCGTAAGGATTATTAATGCCCTTCAAGCGAAGAAACTGCTGGATAAAACGATTATGACAGAGCTGTTGATACTAATGGCAAAATCCAGCACTTTGCAGATCTTCAAAGAACCCACGAAATCACTCAACGACTTGATCAACGCCTATATTTATAGCAAGAAGAAGAGCTATACGTTTGATCTTGGTTTCCAAGTGACTGGAATGGCAATTGAAAAAAGCAACATGCTAATAGATGCATTGAGATTCTACGAAGGTTTCTGGCGGAAAGGCGATAATATTCCTCTGGACCACCAGCAATATGCCAAGGAAAGATGGTTGAAATCAAAGGAAAGGTACGTATTCTATCTTCAAGACAAAGAAATGAGTTACCAAAAGCATCTTGATGAACTAAATCTATATCAGAAAGAGTGGAAAATCAAGATGAATACGCTACAAGATTATCCCCCAATTGATGAATATCTTGAAGAAGACTCACGCAGTGAAGAGCTATATGATGGCACTGTAAGGGAAATGATTCGGACGCTACTAAACAATGGCAAATTCGATGTAGAGACTGTTGCCGAAAAGCTAAAAGTTGAAGTGAAAGTAGTCCGGGAGATACAAAAAGAACTTGCAGACAGCGCTGAGGATACCAGTGATTCAACGGTATTAGCTGATATCTAAACTATATCAGGTTGCATGTTAGTCATATAAGACTATAACCCAGAGTAATGAATACGGATTAATTATGAATAATGATCAAATAGGTATTAGGTCCAGGCAGCTAATCAAACAGATGTTTGGCACATCTGCGGAATTCCGTCCTGGTCAACTCGAGGCTATTGAGCATATCCTTAACCAAAGTGGCAGGCTTCTGATTGTGCAGAAAACTGGCTGGGGTAAAAGTGTGGTTTATTTCATCATGACCAAGAT
>JAQVAJ010000139.1 GCA_028690885.1 Clostridia bacterium | reverse complement strand
TTTAAAGTTATCCCAAAGAAGTGTTGTCATTTCTTTTTGGTCAAGATTCAATATAGAAGCCAATTCCTTAATGATTTCTTTAATATCAAGCATTGAAAATTGTTTGTCTTTAAACTTAACAAATGGGGCATCAGTTTCTAATAATAATCGTTCTATTGGAATTAGCTTGATTAATTCCTTACTAGTATTAGAATTAACCATTGAATAATTGATTGAAAAATAATATCCATTGTCTATGGCTTTTTTAAGCGTTGCTTTGTTTCCTGAATACCAATGTAATATTACTTTCCCTTTAAAATCCTCTCCAATGATTGATACAATTTCACTTGCACTTTGCCTTGAATGAATAGTTAATATTTTATTTTCTAAAACATCACATCTTTCAATGAGTTCGGAGAAGAATGAAATTTGAAGTTCTTTGTAGGCTTTACCAGTCTTAAAATCAAGACCTACCTCGCCAATATATCTAGTCTCATTTAGTAAAGTCCACATTTGAGGAATCAAATGTTTATATTGACTTAATAATTCGGGATGAAAACCCAACGCGGGTCTAATAAATTTGCTTGAAAGATTATCATTAAGTTTAGTAAAAAGGACTGGTAAATTAGTTACAGCTATTGTATAAATTTGATTATCATCAATTTCTTTAATGATTTTTTCTCTTGACTCAAAAAGGTCTAAATGGAAATGTGTGTCGTAAAGATTAGCCATTGTATTTATCAAGTAAAGATTTCATTTCATTCATACCTCTTTTATAAACACCACAATAATTGTCAATATTATCAACAATAGATCCTGATATTTGAATAGAAAGAGCTGAGTCGATTTTACTGTTTGTATAATCATTGATACCTAACTTAAAGGAACGAAGATTATCTGATGCTCCCTTTTTCTGAAAATTCTTATCTCTATAATTAGAATTGTCGGTTTCATAAGCAAATTCAATTGCTGCCCTACGTATAATACATGGCAAGCAATTCCCACAATGTGATGGACGGGCATCGCCTTCATATCTACCTAAATCAGGATGTGAACATGACATGGTTTGTGAAATATTTGCCTTTAAGAAGCCAGGGTCATTACAATCCGCTATCATTTCTCCTTTTGTTTTGAATTGAAATGGATTATACAATTTGATTTTTAAGCCAATATTGAGCATTAATTGCTGTAATAAATTCATATAATATGGATGCGTAGTCCTTGTACTACTACTTCCTAATCTTGTGTTTGTGAGAGGGATATTAAGAGAAATTAATCCATTCTCAGGGATATATAGTGTTATATCTTCATTTACAGCAGAACCTAAAATTATTGCATGAGCGAAAAACATAAACGAACGGGTTCTGGTAGTATCCTCCATTTGAACGGACTTATTCGGCTTAACAGGTGAGGCATAAAAATTGTAAAATTGTTCGGAGGATAATTTATATTGTGAAATCAATTTTTCAATTACATTTTTTTGATATTGTATTACACCTTTTCCACCACCGTAATGACCAACAAACCATATATCTTTTTCTTTGCTTAAGATATCTATTGCGCCAATAAATGAATCTAAGCCGCCAGACAACATGCATATTGCTTTCGGTTGATGTTTTTTCTTTTTGCGGTTTATGCCTTTGATTGCTCTTTCTTCCTTCAAGTTTAATTCTCTCTTCCTAAACTCAAAAGTCCATAAATCTCCGCTTAGAAAGGAGAGCATTTTTTCAAGAAGAGGTTTGTTGTCATTCCATTTTTCTAATTCAAGAACAGGAATATTTAATTTTATATTTCGAGTCCAAGCATCATTCTCCTTTTGTCTTATCACTCGCCTGTCTGCATAGTATACCATTAAAGAAATGTATAATAAATCAATTGCAGATTTAGAAAAATTTCCACCCTGATAGAGCTGTCGTTTGTTCTTGTCCCAAAATGTATAGTGATATTGTTCTTTTGAAAACAAATCAACAGTAAAGTCTGCATGTTCTTTTACAAACTTATCATCATCGTGTATTCGACATACTATTTCTTTCATAATTGATCCTCCAAAACTTTATAACACTGTTGATACAAGCCTTCAACTAATACATTAACATTCTTTGTTTCAGAATTAATAATGGAAAGTGGTTTGTCTTTTAATGTCGTTGATACTTTTGTTTCAATATACTCTTTCAACTCTTTCTCAATCTTGGCAGCAGCATTAGAATTTTCAGCTTTTTTCTCAATTCTGCTTCCAACATCATGTATCAACCTTTCATAAATAAAGGTTTCGATATATTTTGTAATAAGAATTTTTGAAATGTCAGAATCAAGAGAATCTAACAATGAAATATCTTTCTTTTCATCGTCAAATTTTTCATAAATAATAGACATTGTATTTACTAATGCTTTACGAGCCACGGAATCATCATTTAAATCGGGTGTTGGAGCAAGAACATTTACAATATCATTCAGAATTTCCTTAGGTTTTCTACCTTCTATTGGGATATTAAAATCCTTTAAAACTTGGGTGATTCCTTTCTGTTTTACTCCACCGAAAAAATCTCCAATACTAATTGTTGTCCTTATCGCAGATTTGGCAGATTTGGCAGCATTTTGAGAACCTCCATGACTTTTTACATAATTTGAAACAGCATTCCTTTTCCCATTACTACCTCCCTTTCCAGAAGCATACTTAGACATTGAATTTTTTGCAGGTCTCCAAGAAGTATACTGAGGATCATTAGAAGATGACTCCTGCAGTGGTGATTCATTTTCATTTGGATTTTCGGAAGGATTATTCTCTGCAGGCTTATTTCCATCGGGCTGTTGTTCTGGCTTATCTTGAGGATTCGGATTATCAGAATTTCCATCACCATCATTAAAATCAGGAGGCAATAATGGAGACCTGTTTGGTCCACCATACATACTTGAAGTTCCCATATTGTTTTATTTTATATTTTTTAATTCATCAGCAATAGCACTTTTTAAAGATTTCTGAGATTCCCATTTTGTCAACAACTCAATTACTTTTGATTTATCCGTTAATTTATTTGCAAAAGGTGTAATCAACGGCATAAATGAGGCTTTGATTTTATCTGCTGGAAGTCGTTCTAAAATTGCAATAGTATCAACATAAATTTCAGCTCTGGAACTGCCCCATTCAATAAATGATTGGAATATTGATTTTTCTATCTCCGTTGATGCTTCTATTTTTGATGCTAACTCATTTAGTACAGATGAAACCTCAAATTCAGAGATATTTGAAGCAAGTTTAATAGCTTCATTTCGTAAGGTATCTGTCCCACTTAATAAGTTTTGTAGAATTTTAACAGCATCTCTGCTAAGATTCTGTGACTTGGAATATGAGATGTTTTTTTGACTTTCTCTTGAAAAGTAGAAGTAAGGTCTTAAATCCACATTCGCTAAAGGAGGTTCAATATTAGTTAGCCAATCTGCAATCCAATTATCATCCTTCCATAATTTTAGTACATCAGCCTCATCCCAATTTCCTTCTTCAATATTTATTACTTCTGCTGGTTTTCCATTTTTATTGGTTTGAAGTTGTGCTAATCTTTTATAAAATGGGTCTTTAAAGTATTCTACCAGCATTAATTTGGCTAATATTTTTCTATCTAATGGTATCTTACGATAATCTGCCATCATAATTCTCAACTCCATTGCATTTAGAAATCGTTTACAGTGTCTCGGGTTTCCATTTAATCCTTTCGCCAGAACTGAGGATATTTGCTTTGATAATGAGATTGTGTCTTTAAGTCTTTCCGCCAAATCACTTGATTTTCCTTTTATTATTTCGTATGTCAACTCAAAATCAAGAAAGTTTTTTTCTTTTTCTTCCTCAATAATATCTCTTATTAGAGGTAGGTCGCTATCAAAATCTTTCTCAAATAAAAGATACATAATATAAGATTCAACCTCTTTTTGTCCCAGTTGAGGAATACGAATAGGGTATTGAATTAATTTTTCCAGATATTCTTTCCCAATATCTATTTGGTTTCCTTCAACATCAGGATATTTCATTTGTACAGCATATCTAATCTGACGTTCATCTGCACCAATTACAAAAGAAGTTCCTTTGGCAAATAAGAATAAGCGAATTGCCTCTAATGTTTCAAGGATAGTTTCATGATTGCATCGGTCTAGCTCATCAATAAACACAACTAATCTTTTAATCTTTGTTTGTTCCAACAAAGACGCAAAATCACTGTGAAAAGATGTTATACTTTTCCTTATTTCCTTCCCTTTGAATGTTTTAAGTATATCTTCAATTTCGTTTTCATCTACTTGAGTACCTTTGGATAATAATGCCTTTTTTATTGCTCCTGCCGTAATATCTGTTGCTGTTAATACACCTCCTGTTAAAAAGAAATCAAGCCCATATTTAATCGCTTTACTTGAAAGTTTAAAGAAATCTGTATTATCATATAATCGCTTAAGAATTCTTTTCGCTTTTGCCGGAAGCGTTCCCTTTTTACTTATTTCATCGAGGATGGAACCAATAAGAGCCACTTTGGCATCTTCATAACCTTCAAATAACCACCCATTAAATTTTAAACATAAAATATCTTTGTCAGTGGAGAAATCTGCCATAACCATATCCATTAAACTAGATTTCCCACTTCCCCAATCACCGTATATACCAATAGTCGATGGTGTTAAATCATTATTCAAAATAATTTTCTTTGTAACATCAACTAAGTAGTCAAAGTCTAAAAGGTCGATATTCGTTTCACAGTCTTTCCACATAAGGTTATCTTAATAATGTTAGTTACTCAAAAGTGAGAAATGGCAAAAATTGCACTCTTTTGCAAATTTTGGTTTGTGTGTTAGCCTGCGCGATTTGCAAATGTGTGCAATGTGAGTAGGCTTCCCCAACTGTCCCGAAGGGCAGAAGCGGGCGGGCAAAAACTAATTTTTTCTTGCACCAACCTTCAATCAATGAGCCAATATTTTCTATCTGTTTTTTCAAATTGTTATACCATTTATTAATGTACCGCTGTCTTTTTAGCCTTGCATACAACGTAAAAGTGTTTTATTCATTGTTCCCATACAAATATAACAAGAGCAAAACTATTTTCACTCTATAATTCATTCTTTTTTAATGGATAACGGGAATAATGAATAAAATATTGTTGG
>JAQVAJ010000138.1 GCA_028690885.1 Clostridia bacterium | reverse complement strand
CCAGCTCTCTGTAAGCCTTTTTTATAGTTTCGTCACTGTCATTGCGGTTTACGCCTAAAATCTTATAAGGATCTGATATAGCCAATTTATTTATCTCCGTTCAATATTTTTTCTGTTCTGTCATATAATCCTTCATATAAAATGTTTCTTACAATAGAATCTTTATAATCATCATCCAAATCTTCATATAAATCAGTAGCTGCTTTTAATGGTGCACATAATATGAAAGAGGAACGTTCCTTAATGTCATTCTTAAACTTAAGTATGTCTTTTCCCTTTTCATATTGAAAACGTGCCAGATAAGGGTTAAACATATTTTTCTTAATATCTTTTTCTATGTCATCAAATGCATCTGCTGAATAAACCCATTTTCCCACATTATAAGCTATTTTTCCAACAATGCATTTAGTTTCTTCATCTATCTCGTTAATTTTATATAAACAGATGTCTTTTATTATTTCAGCATAGCACTCAGCTACTTCATCAATGTTATCACAATTCTCATTCTCGAGCTTTTGCATTTCATTAAGATGATTATCTATTTTAGATGTGATTTCTATATATTTCTCTTTTATTTTTTTTCCATATCTTCTCATAGTTTTTTCACTTATTGAATGGAAAAGATTATTTTCATCTTTTACGTTATCAACCATCTTCATATATGATAGATAAAGATTCATATCTGAAATATAGTCTATGGTACTGCTTCTGATCACCTTTTTCTTTTTTACAATCGGATGAACTATACATCTGAAATCTTCATATTCCATTGGAATCTTCAACAATGAATCTATAAATACTGCTAAAAAAACACAATCATAATTTAGTGTAAGTCTTGGAATCTGCCCCCATCTATCTTTAATAGAATGGCAGATACCACAATAATAGGCATTGTATTTGACATATTCTTTCATCTTCAGCTCTGGTGGATATGTCTTGATGTAACCAATCATCTATGCCTCCTTCTTATTATTCTTTATCTTACTCAAATTAATGAGACTTAATACGGTATATGCAACCAAAGAAGCAATCTGTAAGCACATAGCAATTACCATAAGTATATTTGTTGTTCCAGTACCTAAACTGAATAAAATAGATGCTGCAATAATTACATTTAGGGTAAGTGCAGATATCTTCCCAAACCATCTTGATGATACTGTTATATTATATATTAATTTATAAAGCAATCCTCCTAGCATCAATATAAAGTCTTTAGCAAATAGAACAATCATAATCCATGCTTTCAATCTTCCTAATAAAAACAGAAGTATGATTGCTGAAATCTGCATGATTTTATCAGCAAAAGGGTCTGCAAGTTTTCCAAAATTACTAATAGCATTTAGTTTTCTTGCTAAATAACCATCAACAACATCAGATAGTGCAGCAATAATAAACACGATGCCCGCTACAAGATCATTATTATTCCATAAGAAATAACAAAATACTGGAATCAGGCAAAGCCTTATACAAGTTATTATATTTGGTATTTGTTTCATACTACCTCTACATAGCTAAAATTTTAGCAAGATTCATATCATAGTCAAAAGATGCCTTTTTCATATTTAGAGCTTCTTCAATATCAATATCAACAATCTTGTTATCCTTTAGACATATAGCTTTATTATATCTGTCCTCATTCAATATCTCGACTGCCTTATAACCCATTTTACTTGCCATCAATCTGTCATTTGCTGTTGGGCTTCCACCTCTTTGAATGTATCCTAGTATTGTGCAAACAGTTCTAATACCTGTTGATTCTTCAATATCTTTGCATATTTTTGCTGTGTCACCAACTCCTTCTGCAATAACTATACAGTGGTCTCTTTTCCCTCTGTTTCTACCTTCCATTATTGGTTTTATAATATCCTTTTGAAAGTTATATGGAAGTTCAGGTACTACTATAGCATCTGCACCGCCGGCAATGCCATCATTTATTGCTATATATCCTGCGTGCCTTCCCATAACTTCGATAACTGCTACTCTTTCATGTGAATATGCAGTATCTCTTAATTTATCAATAGCTGAAAGAGCAGTATTTAATGCAGTATCATAACCGATACAGTACTCTGTTGACGAAATATCATTATCTATAGTTGCAGGGATTGTAACACACTTCATTCCTTCACGAAGAAAGTCTAGTGCTCCTCTATATGAACCATCCCCACCGATAACAATAAGTGCTTCTATTCCGAATACATTACACATCTCCATCGCACGATCACGGAATGTCTTATCCCTAAATCTTTCTGATCTTGCTGTTCTCAAAATCGTACCGCCTCTTTGTAAAATCCCAGAGACGTTTCTTGCTGTAAGTTTTTCAAACTCTCCATTAATAAGGCCTTCGTATCCTCTATTAATTCCATATATCGTCATATTATGAGCAATACCTGTTCTAACTACAGCTCTTAATGCAGCATTCATTCCGGGTGCATCCCCGCCACTTGTCAATACTCCTATTGTTTTTATACTCATTATCATATCTCCTGGTTAAATATTATCACAAAATTATTTAAATGCCATATTTTCTTTACCAAACATATCAGCCATCTCCATAATTATATCTGGTTCATTCTTATAATACATTGTCCTTATCATTTTACTTCCATCAATATTTTTTACAACAATTAATGATGAATTGCCCGAAAAATATTTAACAAATGCTTCGAAAGAAGACAAATCAATATTATTGCCATTAATATATAGTTTTTTATTTGGATCAATAAAATTTGTTTCTAAACCAATATTATCCCCATTCATATTATCTATATTGATTTCATCATTATTTTTGCATTCATCTTTTTTAATATCCAGTTCACATATATCTTCTGCAATTAACTTCACTGTTTCTTGCTTTAAACTAATTCGACCATTTATTATTACCTTTTTTTCTGGCACTAAAACAGATGCATATTTGTCCAATGTACGAGGAAATACTATAACCTCGATTGTTCCATATAGATCCTCAACCTGTAAAAATGCCATCATATCATTATTTTTTGTAAGTTTACGTTGCACAGAGTTAATAATACCTGCTACTTTTACCCTTTCATTATCTTTTAATTTTAAATCTTGTTGTTCTTCTGATTCAGAATCTTCTTTTATACAACTGCATTTGAAAAGATTCATATCTTTTAAAACACCTCTATACTCATCCAGCGGATTACCGGTCATGTATAATCCTAATACTTCTTTTTCCATTATTAATTTCTTGGAAAGATCAAATTCTTCACGTCTTTTTATCTCATATTCAAACTGATCTGTGTTGTCTAAAATTTCAAATAAAGATAACTGACCTTCCAAATTTTTCTTTTGTTGATTATTAATTGTGTCAACAACATCTTCATAACATGAAAATAGTTCACATCTGTTATTTCCTAAACCATCAAAAGCACCAGCTTTTATAAAACCTTCAAAGCATTTTTTGTTCACATCACTTTTATTTATTCTTGTTACAAAATCAGTAAAGCTTCTAAATTGTCCTTCCTCGTTTCTATTAAATACTATTGATTCACAAGCTTTCATTCCTACACCATTGATTGCAGCTAATGGATATCTTATATTTTTCCCTTCAACAGTAAATTTAATATCACTTTTGTTAATGCTTGGTGGTAGTACTGAAATGTTAATTGATTTACATTCTTCGATATACTCTGCTAGTTTTTCTCTTGCAGATATAAAACTGTTCATTGTTGCAGCCATGAATTCTACAGGATAATAACATTTTAAGTAAGCCGTCTGATATGAAATATATGCATATGCTACACCATGTGATTTATTAAAAGCATAATTACCGAAATCTATCATTTCGTCAAATATCTTATTTGCTACACTTGTAGGAACATTATTCTTTTCTGCACCTTTTACGAAGTTGTCTTTTTCCTTAAGAAGCGCTGACATCTTCTTTTTTGCCATCATTTTTCTTACAAGATCAGATCCTCCCATAGTATATCCGGCCATATCACGGCATATCTGCATTATCTGTTCCTGATAAATCATACATCCGTAGGTATCTTTCAAAATTGGTTTTAGAATATCGTGTTCATATTCAGTACCTTCTGGATTATTCTTGTTTCTTAAACACATATCTATAAATTGCATAGGACCTGGACGGTATATCGAAATTCCAAGAGTTATGTCATCTATAGATTCCGGCTTGAAACGCTTCATAAAATCTGTCATCCCTGCGCTTTCTAGTTGGAATATTCCCGATGTGTTACCTTGTGAGATGTATTCAAATACATTATTGTCATTGTATTCCATTTCATCAAAGTTAATATCAACTTTATGGATTTTCTTAATCAAGTCAATACAGTCTTTTATAACTGTAAGAGTACGCAAACCTAAGAAATCAACTTTAAGTAATCCCAGCTCTTCTAAATTCTCCATAGGAAATTGTGTGACCATTGAATCTTCTTCTGATGTCTGGATAGGTATGTATTCTTTTACAGGCCTGTCTGTTATTACTACGCCTGCAGCATGTATTCCACTGTGCCTTGATATTCCTTCAAGTCTTTTTGCCATGTCAATTAGTTCTTTTACCGATGGATTATTCTCATATTCAGCTGCTAATTCGGGATTTACATCAAGAGCTTTGTCTATCTTCATTTTTAATTCATTCGGTATCATTTTACTTATTTTATCGCATAAGGCATATGGCAGATTCAGGGCTCTTCCAACATCCTTTATTACTCCTCTAGCAGCCATAGTGCCAAAAGTAATAATCTGGCATACTTTATCTGAACCGTACTTTCTTTTTACATATTCAATTACTTCTGCTCGCCTTTCGTAACAGAAATCCACATCAATATCAGGTAAAGATATTCTTGCTGGATTTAAAAATCTTTCAAACAGAAGATTATATTTTATCGGGTCTACATTCGTTATATTCATTGCGTATGCTACTATACTACCTGCTGCACTTCCTCTACCAGGTCCTACAGGTATGCCATTGTTTTTAGCATAGTTTATGAAATCAGCGGTTATAAGGAAGTAATCAATATATTTCATATTATTTATTACTTCCAACTCATATTCTGCTCTTTTCATATGTATTTCTGATAATTGTTCTTTATATCTTCTTCTTAAACCTTCAAATACCATATTTTTCATGTAATCATAATGATCTACATCATCAGGAAGTGGAAACTTTG
>JAQVAJ010000137.1 GCA_028690885.1 Clostridia bacterium | reverse complement strand
AATCTCCTCCAATATCTTTTGTAAAAAAACCATTTTTAAGGGTCTTTTCAACTGCATTATCAATTTTCTTGGCTAGATTATCAAGATTAAATGAATAAGACAGCATCATTGATACTGATAAGACTGTAGCAATAGGATTGGCAAGATTTTTGCCTGCTATATCTGGTGCAGAACCATGAATAGGTTCATATAATCCTTTTTTTGTATTACCCAGTGAAGCCGAAGGAAGCATGCCTATTGAACCGGTAAGCTGTGATGCTTCATCAGATAATATATCACCAAACATATTAGAGGCTACCATAACATCAAACTGTTTTGGATTCCTTATAAGCTGCATAGCTGCATTATCAACAAGCATGTCTGCATATTCAACTTCGGGATACTGCTTTTTTAAGTTATGCATAACTTCACGCCATAGTCTGGAACTTTCCAAAACATTTGCTTTATCTATGCTGGTAACTTTTTTTCTTCTTTTCATTGCATACTCAAATGCTACACGGCCTATGCGTTCTATTTCCTTTTCATTATAAGTTTCAGTATCAAATGCTTCTACTCCATCAGTTGTCTGATTTCTTCCTCTTTTTCCAAAATATATACCACCTGTAAGTTCTCTAACTATAACAATGTCTATCTCATCAGAATCCTTTAATAAACATCTGTCTTTCAAAGCATCATAAAGTTTAACTGGACGTATATTAGCAAAAAGACCTAATTCTTTTCTTAATCCTAAAAGGGCTCTTTCGGGCCTTAAATGACCTGGCAAAGTATCCCATTTTGGACCACCTACCGCTCCTAGAAGAACACTATCGCATTCTAAAGCTTTACTTATTGTCTCATCAGGCAGTGGAACACCATATTTATCTATAGCTACTCCTCCAGCACATAATTCTTCATAAACAGCAGAATATTCGGTTTTATCTAAAACCTTATCAAGCACTTTTATAGCACATTCCACTATTTCTGGACCTATTCCATCACCTTTTACTAATCCGATTTTTAATTTCATATTTTCCTCTTCTTCTTGTCAAATAAATTCAATCAGTCTGCTAGCATACCTTTGTTTACTGCTTCTATTAATCCCCCAGCTTGAATAATCTTGCGTATAAAATCAGGGAAAGGCTCAATCACATATTCTTTATTCTGTGTATGATTTATTATTACTCCTTTTTCAAAATCTGCTTCAATGTCGTCACCTTCATTAATCTGTTCAGATGCTTCAACAGATTCAATTATCGGAAGACCGATATTAATTGAGTTTCGATAAAATATTCTTGCAAAATCTTTTGCAATAACTAATGATATACCGCTTTCCTTAATTGCAATAGGTGCATGTTCTCTAGATGACCCACATCCAAAATTATTACCTGCAACCATTATATCCCCTTTATTTACCCTGTTTACAAATGTCTTATCTATATCCTCCATACAATGAGACGCAAGTGTCAACTTGTCGGTAGTATTCAGATAACGTGCAGGTATTATAACATCAGTGTCAACATTATTGCCAAATTTAATTACTTTTCCTCTTACTGACATATCTATTCTCCCTTCTTCATTACATCATAAGGATGAGCTATCTTACCAGCTATCGCGCTTGCAGCTGCTACCTGAGGACTCGCCAGATATACTTCTGATTCAGGATGTCCCATTCTTCCAACAAAATTACGATTGGTAGTTGCAACAGCTCTTTCACCTTTTGCAAGAATTCCCATATGACCTCCAAGACACGGCCCGCAGGTAGGTGTAGACACAGCACAGTTAGCCTCAATAAATATCTTTAACAAACCCATCTCCATAGCCTGCAAATATATCTTCTGAGTTGCAGGTATAATAATTGTCCTGACATTTTTAGCTACTTTTTTACCCTTTATAATTTCTGCAGCTGCAATAAGATCTGACAATCTGCCGTTTGTACATGAGCCTATTACAACCTGGTCTATTATGATATCCTCCATATTATCAAAAGTTCTTGCGTTTTCTGGAAGATGTGGGAAAGCAACAGTTGATTTTATGGAACCAAGATCAATGTCATATGTTTTGTCATAAACAGCATTCTTATCAGCTGAAAAAATTACAGGTTTTTTTGCTCCTACACTACTAAGATATTCAAGTGTAATATTATCAACCTCAAAAATCCCATTCTTTGCTCCCGCTTCAATTGCCATATTAGCCATACATAGTCTGTCATCTATGGTAAGATTAGATAATCCTGAACCTTTAAATTCCATTGATTTATACAACGCACCAGACACACCGATCATTCCAATTATATGCAAAATCACGTCTTTCCCTGATACATATTCATTTAGTTTACCTGTAAGATTGAAACAGATTGCAGAAGGAACTTTGAACCAGGCTTTACCTGTAGCCATAGCACAGGCCATATCTGTTGACCCTACACCTGTTGAAAAGGCTCCCAGTGCTCCATATGTACATGTATGAGAGTCAGCACCTACCACGATATCCCCTGATGTTACAAGTCCTTTTTCAGGCAATAAAGCGTGTTCTATACCCATATCACCAGTATCGTAAAAATTAGTTATTTCCTTCTCATTAGAAAATTCTCTGCACAATTTACATTGCTGTGCTGCCTGGATATCTTTATTAGGTGCAAAGTGGTCCATTACCAGTGCAATCTTTTCTTTATCAAAAACTTTATCAGTCTTTATTTTCCCGAATTCGTTTATTGCTACTGGTGATGTTATATCATTTCCCAGTACCATATCAACATTCGCAAGTATCAGCTGTCCAGCTGTCACTTTAGTCATACCCGCATGTGTTGCAAGTATTTTTTGTGTCATGGTCATAGATGTCATATTTATTCCTCCATTATTCATTCATTGCAAGTTTATACTCAATTGAATCTACTAATGCTATAAGACTTGCTTCAATAATATCATTTGATACTCCTATTGTAGACCAGCTTCGTTTATCATCTGCTGTTTCTATAAGTACCCTAACTTTTGCAGCTGTTGTACTATTTTCTTCAAGTACACGGACCTTATAGTCAGTCAGTCGGATATCCTTTATAGCAGGGTAGAAAACTGTAAGAGATTTTCTTAATGCAAGGTCCAAAGCATTTACAGGGCCATTGCCCATTACAGCAGTTATCTCTTCTTTGCCATCTACTTCTACTTTTATTGTCGCTGAAGCTGGCATTCCTCCCACGGGTACTGGAAACTCTCCCATTGTTTTATATAGCACTAGATTAAAATGAGGTTTATAGAGTCCCATAGTTCTTTTAACCAACAACTCAAAAGATGCATCAGCTGCTTCAAAATGATACCCGTAATGCTCCATCTCTTTGAGTTTTTCCAGTATTAATGCAACTTCTTTGGAATCTTTAGATAAATTAGGAACTATGCTTGAGGCTTTGGCTATTAGAGTGCTTCTACCGGCAACTTCACTCATTAAAAGTTTTCTTTTATTCCCTACTGACTCAGGATTCACATGCTCAAAACTGCTATTTATCTTTAAAACACCATCAATGTGCATTCCGCCTTTATGTGCAAAGGCAGACTTTCCAATATATGGTCTGTTATTATCTATCTGCGTGTTTGATATATCTGCTATTCTTCTTGAAGTAGCATATAGCTGGGAAATATCACCATTACAGTCATATCCCATTTTCAATTTCAGATTTGGTATTATAACTGATAAATCAGCATTACCGCATCTTTCACCTACACCTATAAATGTTCCCTGGACCTGTGATGCTCCTGCTCCAACAGCTATTATACTATTTGCAACAGCACAACCAGTGTCATTATGACAGTGTATTGATATTTTTATTCCTGGAAATCTTTTAATGACCTCTTTTGTTATACTTTCAACATCATTTGGCAGACATCCGCCGTTAGTATCACAAAGTGCTAAAACATCAGCTCCGCCTTTAATTGCATATTCCAGAACTTTCATTGAATAGCCAGTATCTGATTTATATCCGTCAAAAAAATGTTCAGCATCAAATATTACATACTTACCTTCAGACTTTAAATAACTTATTGTATCTTCAACAATCTTCAAGTTGTCTTCTAGAGAAATGTTCAACACTTTTTCAACGTGGAGATCCCATGATTTACCGAAAATAACAATAGTATCAGTTCCTGCTGATAAAAGAGCTTTTACATTCTTGTCCTCTTTGGGATGTATTCCATTTCTGGCTGTGCTTCCAAATGCGCATAATTTAGCATTATTCAACTTAAGATTAGATGCTTTCTCGAAAAACTCCATATCTTTAGGATTAGAACCCGGATTACCTGCTTCTATATAGTCAACACCAAATGAATCCAAAGCTTTTACAATATTTAATTTGTCGCTTACTGAAAAAGATATGCCCTCTCCCTGAGCGCCATCTCGCAACGTAGAATCAAATATTTCGATTTTTCTTTTAGACATTTCATCAGTCCTCCCGCTATTCCATCTCAAGTATCTTATTAATACCATTTATATATGCCATGATACTTGACTCAATTATGTTTGTTGATAATCCTCTTCCTGTAACAATAAGATCTTTGGATTTCAGTTTAACTGTAACTTCGCCTAATGCATCATTGCCATCAGATACTGAATGTATCGAATAGTTAACTAATCTTTCACATATATTGTTAGTAAGACTGTTAATGGAATTGTATGCTGCATTTATAGGTCCGTCTCCTAAAGAAACACCTTCAATGGTCTCACCTTCTTTTGAAAGCTTAATGACACATGATGATGTTGAATTTTTTGATGTATGAACATCAAAATGCTCCAATTTATATGTTCCGACAAATCTCTCAGTGTTGTTGACTATAGCTTCAAGATCACTATCTGTTATTGTCTTTTTCTTGTCTGACAAGTCTTTTACCTTGTTGTAATAGGCTGCAAGTTCATCAGCAGTACAATCGTAACCCATATTCTTGAGCCTGTCTGCTATAGCATGTTTACCGGAGTGTTTTCCAATAATAAGCTTATTCTCGACTATGCCAAGATCCTCAGCTTTCATAATTTCGTAGGTCTCTCTTGCTGAAAGAACTCCATGCTGATGAATTCCTGACTCGTGAGCAAATGCATTTGCTCCGACTATGGGTTTATTTATAGGCGCAGTCTGTCCGATTATGTTATAAACAAGTTTACTTGACCTGCTTATCTGTTTGGTATCTATATTTGTATATGCATTAAATAG